>NZ_CP020947.1:3365000-3557500 GCF_000172795.2 Rhizobium sp. CIAT894 | reverse complement strand
ACCCTAACCTCCAGCTAAGGTCCCCAAGTCATGGCTAAGTGGGAAAGGATGTGAGGATCCCAAAACAACCAGGATGTTGGCTTAGAAGCAGCCATCATTTAAAGAAAGCGTAACAGCTCACTGGTCTAAATAAGGGTCTTTGCGCCGAAAATGTAACGGGGCTGAAGCCATGCACCGAAGCTGAGGATTTGCAGTAATGCAAGTGGTAGCGGAGCGTTCCGTAAGCTGATGAAGGGAGACCTGTGAGGGCTCCTGGAGGTATCGGAAGTGCGAATGTTGACATGAGTAACGATAAAGAGGGTGAGAGACCCTCTCGCCGAAAGACCAAGGGTTCCTGCTTAAAGTTAATCTGAGCAGGGTTAGCCGGCCCCTAAGGCGAGGCAGAAATGCGTAGTCGATGGGAACCACGTTAATATTCGTGGGCCTGGTGGTAGTGACGGATTGCACAAGTTGTTCTGGTTTATTGGATTATCAGGGCAGCGGAGCGGTTCCAGGAAATAGCTCCACCGTATAGACCGTACCCGAAACCGACACAGGTGGTCAGGTAGAGTATACCAAGGCGCTTGAGAGAACTATGTTGAAGGAACTCGGCAAATTGCACGCGTAACTTCGGAAGAAGCGTGACCCCATATGAGGCAACTCTTGTGGGGTGGCACAGACCAGGGGGTAGCGACTGTTTATCAAAAACACAGGGCTCTGCGAAGTCGCAAGACGACGTATAGGGTCTGACGCCTGCCCGGTGCTGGAAGGTTAAGAGGAGAGGTGCAAGCTTTGAATCGAAGCCCCAGTAAACGGCGGCCGTAACTATAACGGTCCTAAGGTAGCGAAATTCCTTGTCGGGTAAGTTCCGACCTGCACGAATGGCGTAACGACTTCCCCGCTGTCTCCAACATAGACTCAGTGAAATTGAATTCCCCGTGAAGATGCGGGGTTCCTGCGGTCAGACGGAAAGACCCCGTGCACCTTTACTATAGCTTTACACTGGCATTCGTGTCGGCATGTGTAGGATAGGTGGTAGGCTTTGAAGCGGGGACGCCAGTTTCCGTGGAGCCATCCTTGAAATACCACCCTTATCGTCATGGATGTCTAACCGCGGCCCGTCATCCGGGTCCGGGACAGTGTATGGTGGGTAGTTTGACTGGGGCGGTCGCCTCCGAAAGAGTAACGGAGGCGCGCGATGGTGGGCTCAGACCGGTCGGAAATCGGTCGTCGAGTGCAATGGCATAAGCCCGCCTGACTGCGAGACTGACAAGTCGAGCAGAGACGAAAGTCGGTCATAGTGATCCGGTGGTCCCGTGTGGAAGGGCCATCGCTCAACGGATAAAAGGTACGCCGGGGATAACAGGCTGATGACCCCCAAGAGTCCATATCGACGGGGTTGTTTGGCACCTCGATGTCGGCTCATCGCATCCTGGGGCTGGAGCAGGTCCCAAGGGTTTGGCTGTTCGCCAATTAAAGCGGTACGTGAGCTGGGTTCAGAACGTCGTGAGACAGTTCGGTCCCTATCTGCCGTGGGTGTAGGAATATTGACAGGATCTGTCCCTAGTACGAGAGGACCGGGATGGACATATCTCTGGTGGACCTGTTGTCCTGCCAAGGGCATAGCAGGGTAGCTATATATGGACGGGATAACCGCTGAAGGCATCTAAGCGGGAAACCCACCTGAAAACGAGTATTCCCTATCAGAGCCGTGGAAGACGACCACGTTGATAGGCCGGGTGTGGAAGTGCGGCAACGCATGAAGCTTACCGGTACTAATAGCTCGATCGGCTTGATCGTTCTCATTGACTGTGCTCATCGAACAAAGTTCGATAGTGAGTAGTGAATAGGCAGTAGCGAGTAGTGAGTAGTAAACTGCTCCGCCTCTTCCCTCGCAAACATCAAAGACGTGTTCAAAAAAATGCGATGACGCTAGTCACTATTGCCTAATGGCTACTGACTACCGCCTCATCCCCCAGCTTCTCAAACATAAGTTGCGCTTTGCCGACCTGGTGGTTATGGCGGGGTGGCTGCACCCGTTCCCTTTCCGAACACGGCCGTGAAACGCCCCTGCGCCCATGGTACTTCGTCTTAAGACGCGGGAGAGTAGGTCGCTGCCAGGTCTGCAAAGCGCAACTTCATGATATAAAATCTTCTCACACAAAACTAACGGCCCAAAGCCGATCAAAGGGCCGCTCACAAAGCGGCCTTTCGTGTTAATATATACCGCGGGGTGGAGCAGCCCGGTAGCTCGTCAGGCTCATAACCTGAAGGCCGCAGGTTCAAATCCTGCCCCCGCAACCAAATTCTCTACAGCCATACCAAAAGCCCGCTGCAAAGCGGGCTTTTGGCGTTTCGGCCCTCCAAAAACAGTGGCTGTCCGATAGTTCCTTAAAACCGGTCTTCTGTCCCGCCAATCCTGGCAAGGAAGTCCCCTGCCTGGATCCTATCCAAGGCAGGCCTAGTGCTCTCGATGTCGCAGCGCAGCGTCATGAACAAGGCATCGCTGGGCCTCGGTTACGTTTCGAGCGATGAGGGTGTCACTAAGGAGTGGCTGGCCGGCGGCAAGTGGGAGGTCGAGGTCGCGATGAAGCGCTACCCGATCGATATCCAACTCGGCGCTTGGTACGATCCCCGCAACGAAGAGGTGCGAGCTTAAGATACTTAACTCGGGAGGAGGGCGTCGCCTCCCGAGTTCACAGGACCACGCTCCTAGTGGCGAGACCGCAGTCCCGAACCATGCTCTTCTACCAGCAGATCTTGTGCGACCTCGATCCGCCGAGCTTCCGAGCCACGGGAGAAGTGAGAATGAACATGGGAGCACCGCGCGAGAGGGCCGAAGGTGAAGCCCGCGTTGCAATGACGCCTGACTCTGCCCGGCAATTGATGAAGCTTGGCTATTAAGTGTTTGATTGAAGTTGGAACTGGCTTCTGGGCCGGGATAACGGACGATGCCTAGCGCGCGGCGGCCTGGCCCTGTTGGTCGGCTACCCGTCTGGCATATTTGGCTGAGAGAGGCGCGTCCACTGTTCCCAATCATCGAAGGGGCGTCTCTTAGGCCACAGGGTTTCGCAATACGCCAATGCCTTCGAGTTCCACTTCCACGACATCGCCGACCTGAAGGAACCTTGGCGGCTGAAGGCTGGAACCGAACCCTTTTGGAGTGCCGGTGACGATAACATCGCCCGGTTCCAGCCTCGTGAACTGGCTGAGGTAGGAGATCAGCCACGGTATGGGGAACATCATACGTCTAGTATTGGTCGACTGACGCAGTTCGCCGTTTACCCTGGTCCAGAGATCCAACCCCGAGGGATCGGGAATCTCGTCGGCGGACACCATCCAAGGTCCGAATCCGGCAGATTGTACGAAGTTCTTGCCAGGCGTGAATTGGGAAGAGTGTTTCTGCCAATCACGGACGCTGCCGTCGTTGAAACACGAGTAGCCTGCAACATGTGCGAGGGCGTCGGATTCGTCGATCTTATGGCCCGCCCGACCTATTATGACGGCCAGTTCGCCTTCGTAGTCGAATTTGTCAGACACATCTGGCTTGAGCAGCGGTGTGTTATGACCTGTCTGGGCATTGGCAAACCTGGTGAAGACAACGGGGTATTCAGGTTCGTCCGGGGAAGGAGAATCACTTTCACGATAGTTAATCGCCACGCAGATGACCTTCTCGGGATTAGGAATTACAGGCTGAAGCACCACGTCGGCGAGGTCGAAATCCGTCTTGAGATCGGATTCCCGACCGAGGTTGTCGAAATGCGATGCGATGTGGCTCTTCAGGTCGGGGAGGCCCGTCCGCAGGCCGAGATCGCAAACAGAATGACCAGTGACACAACCATATCGTGACGCACCGTCGTGGATGCAGCTTACATATCGCATTCGAAAATATCCTCTAATTTCGAAAATACATATAATATCGTAAACAATCGTGAGGTCCATTGGCAAGCATGTCATCTGCTGGCTCCGCGTTTTGTTGAGCGTTAGAACCGGTCGCGGCAAATCCATCGATGGGTGCAGAAGTTTGAAGCTCCGCCGATATTATGCTCCCAGCGCGGGGGCAGGCCGGTGCCGCACCGGTCGTCTGGATGCCTAGCGCCACAGGCAGTTCGATCCCGACCATATCGGACGAGAAATGATATTTACGAAATCACTTGAAATTTCGAAATTATTGTAGTAGCTCTTTCCGCATGGAGGCGCCAGCTGGAGGGCTGGCGATTTTAGCAATCGGAGGAAAGCAATGAATATCCCCGCAACGATGACGGCTGCGCGCATGCATGCGGTCGGTGACGCAATGAGGATCGAAGTGCTGGAGATGCCGAAACCTGGCGACATGGATGTTCTTGTCCGAGTGAGAGCCTGCGGTATCGTGCCCAATCTGCACAACATTCTTGCCAATTGGCCGACCTGGTTCCCGCATATGCCGCAGCCACCGCTTCCTGCGGTATTCGGCCTCGATCCCGCCGGTGAAATCGCGGCCGTTGGCAGCGGCGTCCGCAGCCTCAAGCCGGGTGACCGCGTCTATGTCAATCCTGGTCGCAGCTGCGGGACTTGCCGTCATTGCCGTCACGGAGATCATATTTCCTGCCGCCACTATGCTTTCCAAGGCTATTTCGGCTTCAGCACGGAGGCGCTGCAGACGTTCGACGACTATCCAATCGGGGGCCTCAGCGAATATATGGTTGCCCCCGCTTCCGCGATCGTGACCATTCCCGACAACATGACATTCGACCAGGCTGCGCGTCTGGGCTACATGGGAACGGCCTATTCGGCTCTCAAGAAGGTCAGGGCGGGACCTGGTGACACCATCCTAGTGAACGGTATCAGCGGCACGCTGGGGATTGGTGCGGCGGTGTTCGGGCTCGCTCTTGGGGTGAACAAGATCCTTGGCACTGGCCGCGACAAGAAGCTCCTTGAGGAAATCAAGGCACTTGCGCCCAACCGGATCGAAGTCTTTTCCATCGACGAAGGCAGCGTAACCGACTTTGCGCTTGCTCATACCGACGGGGAAGGGGTGGATGCCTTTATCGATTGCCTTGGTCCCGGTGCCAAACAGGAGACTTTCCTCCAAGGCCTGCGCGGCCTGCGCCGTGGCGGTGTCGCCGTGGACATCGGCGCTGTCGCCGGGGAAATCCCGATCGATGTCCACTGGCTCATGGACCACAATCAGAGGCTCTACGGGTCGGCATGGTTCACGGCCCAGGAAGGGCAGGAGATGGCGGACATGGTGGCGTCCGGCGTGGCAGACTTCTCCATCCTTGAGACCCATGGCTATCCACTGGCAGAGGTCAACAAGGCGATCTCGGGTATAGCGCAACGTCATGGTGGCTTCTCCAACTACGTGATCCATCCCTAAATAACGGGGCTTGCCGGAAAACCGGGAGGCCATTTGCTTTAAATGTCATGCGGGAGGTTTTCATGACAGTCAGACGTGTTGTCCTCGGTGAGAACGCCGCCGGCAAAGCAGTGGTCATTAGCGACGGGCCTTCGCCCAGGGAAATGGCACTCCAACATACGCCGGGCTTCGTGTCGGCTCCGATCTGGACGACCTCCGGGGTTCCCTCGGTACCGTACAATGGCACGGACCCGATGGCAGATGAAGGCACGTTGCTCCAGCCCCCCGGAGGATCGACCTTCATGTTGATCACATTCCCCCCGGACGCCGTCTTTATGTCGCGTGACTTCAAACCTGAACTCGCCGGCCCTGAGCACCTCAAAGCAGCGCCCGGGATCGCAGAGACGTTCGAAATGGAAAATCCCGGCATGCACAAGACACCGACTCTGGACTACGGCGTGGTACTCGATGGCCGGATCAGCCTTGAACTTGACGATGGCGTGATCGTCGAGTTGAAGCCCGGCGACACGTTCGTGCAGCACGGTTCCCGACATGGCTGGCGCAATCCGAACGACAAGCCCGCTACCATCGCGGTCGTCCTGCTCGGCGCCCACTAGCGGCGGCGTCTCGAAGATTCTGACATGACAGCGCGGTCGGCCGATTAGGCTTGCCGAACGACGAGGCATGTCCGCATTCGGCTCGGTATCCTTTGAGGAGGAAGATCATGATGAGACTGACAAGACGCAGTATACTCGCGGGAGCAGGATCGGCGGCCGTCCTTGCGGCTGGGTTTTCGGCGCGCGCGGCCGACGATCGGAAGTCTGTCAAGATCGGCTATGTTGTTTCCAAGACAGGCGTGAATGCGCCCGGTGCAGGATCGACGACCATCCCGAACTACGAGCTTTGGGCGGCGGACGTGAAAGCGGCCGGAGGGCTGAAGCTGCCGGACGGCAGTCGCCTTCCGATCGAGGTCGTCGCGTATGACGACCGCTCGACAACAGAAGAGGTTGTTCGTGGCATCGAACGCTTGGCTCGCCAGGACAAGGTCGACTTCATACTTCCGCCGTGGGGAACGGCATTCAATCTGGCGGTGGCTCCGCTGATGGACCGCTTCGGCTATCCTCAGCTCATCGGAACGTCACTCATTCCGGACGAGATCGACGTCCATGCGAAGTGGAAGCGGAGCTTCTGGTTCCTCGGAGCCGCGAGCGGGTACGCTTCCACGTTCGCCGACGCAGTGAAAGCGGCTGGCGACGCCACCAACAAAAAGCTGGCGATCATCTCGGTGGCTGACGGTTTCGGCATTGAACTGATCAAGGAAGCGCGGCTCAAATTGCCGGAAGCTGGCCTCGAAATCGTGATGGACAAGTCCTACCCCATCGGTACGCAGGACTTTACTGGACTGCTGAACGAAGTCGCCGCATCGGGCGCCGACGTGTTCATGGCATTGTCGTACCCGCCCGACAGCTTCGCGATCGCCAAGCAGGCGCGTTTGAACTCGTTCAATCCGAAAGTCTTCTACACCGGGGTCGGCACCAGCTTCCCCATCTATTCGGACATCAACGAGGGCAAGGTCGAGGGCGTAATGAGCCTCGGAGGGATCGACAATTCACGGCCGGAAATGCAGGCCTATGTCGCGCGCCACAAGAAGCTGCTCGGCACCCCCCCCGGACTATTGGGCGAGTTCGGTCATCTATACCAGCCTCCAGATCCTTCAACAGGCGATCGAGAGGCGCGGCCTCGACCGCGACGCCGTGACGGAGGAGATCGCGTCCGGCAGCTTCGAGACCATCATTGGCAATGTGAAGCTCAAGAAAAACCGGATGACGGACCTCTGGCTGCTCGGCCAGTGGCAGGGTGGAAAGTTCGTCGGTGTGGGTCCCGCTGACCGTGCGGGAGCCGTAAAGGCCGTGATTCCAAAGCCAGCCTGGGCATAGGCGCAAAGGAGACTCCAATGGTCACGACTCTCGTCGTCGGACTCGTGCTGGGCGGCACTTTCGCGCTGATGGCACTCGGTCTGACCATACAGTATGGCGTCGCCCGCATCATGAACCTTGCTTACGGCGAGTTCGTGATCGGCGGATCGTTCCTGACCTACCTGGCGGTTTCAGCCGCCGGGCTGAACCCATTCGTGGCGTTCCTTCTGGTCGTGCCGCTCTGCTACCTCGCTTCCCATCTCTGCTACGACCTCATCATGCGTCCGCTGGAAAGGCGCTCCCGCAAAACAGGGAGGCTCGAGGTGGATTCGATCCTCGCGACATTCGGCCTGATGTTCCTCCTCCAGGGCGTCTACCTGTCTTCGTTCGGCAGCGGTTTCAGGGGCTATGACTGGCTCGAAGTGCCCGTCGACATTTTCGGCACCAAAATTTCCAGCGGGCGTCTGGTCGGGGCGCTTCTGGCAGTGGCTGTCGGCGGTAGCCTCTATCTGGCGATGCAGAAGACCCGGTGGGGCATGGCAACACGGGCTGTGGCGACGCGGCCGGGCTTCGCGCCGCTCGTCGGCATCGATAACGAACGCCAGGCACGTTCCGCCTTCGCCGTCGGCGGCGCGCTCGCAGCCGCAGGAGGTGTCGTCCTCTCCATGTATCAACCGTTCACGCCCACCGACGGTGTTTTCCTCACGATGAAAGCGCTCGTGGTGGTGATCATGGGCGGTGTGGGAAACCTCGCGGGGGCGACGGCCGCTGGCTTGATCCTTGGACTTGTGGAAGCCGGGGTGTCCGCTGTGGTCGATCCGGGCCTGACACTGGCTGCGACATACACGATTTTCTTGGCCGTGCTGCTATGGCGGCCGAACGGCCTGTTCGGCTGAGAACGACCATGAAAAACCTCTTCTTCCCAATCGTACTCGGGGCCATTCTGACGTTACTGGCTCTCGTTCCCATGTTCGTCGACGACTACGGGCTTGGTCTTGCGATCGGCGTGATGAGTTATGTCGCCCTTTGTTCGAGCTGGGCGCTGTTTTCAGGCCCGACGCGATATGTGTCGCTCGCCACGGTCGCCTTTTGCGGGACAGGGGCGTACACGGTCGCCGCTCTTGCTGACCATCTACCCTTCTACGCCATCCTGGCCGCAGCAGCATTGGTGGGATTTGTCGCCTCCCTCGTTGTCGGTCTGGCGACCCTGAGACTGTCGGGCATCTATTTCGTCATCTTTACATTCGGCCTCGCCGAGATGGTGAGACAGTTGCTCACCTGGTACGAGGTGAACATCTCGGGCACCCTCGGGCGGTATATCTTCGTGGACGTCGAAGCGTACCAGATCTTCTACATGCTCCTGGCCATTGCCGCCGTCGCGCTCGCGGTTCGGTGGTGGATAGATCGAGGGCGGCTTGGGTTGGCGGTGCGGGCCATCGGTGACGACGAGGTGGTCGCCCGGCATGCGGGCGTAGATGTCACGCGGGTCAAGTTGATCCTGTTCTCCATCAGTTCGGTGTTCATCACGCTCGTCGGGGCAGTGCAAGCGCCGCGGTGGACCTATGTGGAGCCGAGCATCGTCTTCAACCCAACGATTTCCTTCCTCACGCTGATCATGGCCTTGCTCGGAGGAGCGTCTCGTCTGTGGGGTCCGGTCTGCGGTGCCGTGCCCCTGTTCTTTTTGTTCGAATGGCTTTCGGGCCGCTTCCCCGACCGCTACTCCATCATCCTCGGCCTGCTGTTCATCGGGATCGTCTTCCTGTTCCCCGAAGGCGTACTCGCCCGGTTCGAACAGTTATGGAAGCATCTTGCACACCGGAAGGATCGTAAGAATCTGGCCAGGGAGGTGTCCAATGAGCGTCTCGCTTGAACTTCGCGGCCTCCGCAAGGAGTTCGGAGGCCTTGTGGCCGTGAAAGACGTCGACTTCGAGGTTTCGAAGGGCGAGGTCCTGGGTCTGCTCGGACCCAACGGATCGGGAAAAACCACGGTCATGAACCTCATCTCGGGGGCCCTGACCCCGACATCAGGTGAGGTGCGCCTCAATGGCCAGCCGGTGCAGCATCTGGCCGCTCATCTCAGGGCGCGGCTCGGCATCGCGCGTACCTTCCAGCTCGTGCGTCTGGCACAGTCCCTCAATGCGCGAGATAACATCGTGCTGTCGCTTGCCTTCGGTCGCGACCGATTGTGGGGGCGTGCTGCGCGCGAACGAGCAAATGGCGCGCTTGCCACGGTCGGATTGGCGGGCAGGGGCGACGTAGAGGTGAGCAGTCTGAACTACATCGACCAGAAGAGGCTGGAGCTTGCCCGTGCCATAGCGGCGAAACCCGACATCCTGTTGCTGGACGAATGGCTTGCGGGACTAAACCCAACCGAGTTGCGTACCGGCATCGACCTCATCTGCACCTTGAAGGCGCAGGGCATGACGATCATCCTCGTCGAGCACATTATGGAAGCGGTCCGTGAAATCTGTCCCCGCTGCGTGGTGATGAGTGCCGGGCTCAAGATCGCCGACGGCCCGACCTCGCAGGTTCTGACCAACCCGCAGGTCGTCGCTGCGTATCTGGGAGATTTCGAAGATGCTTGAGGCCCGGAACCTGTCGGTTCGTTACGGAAAGCACCTTGCGCTAAACGAGGTCTCGATCAAGGTGGGGCCGGGCGAGTGCGTCGCCATACTGGGGGCGAACGGAGCGGGCAAATCGACATTGCTGCGAGGACTTACCTCCATGGTGCGACTTGCTGACAACGGCGAAGTGGTCTTCCGCGACAAGCAGATCGCAAGGATCGCCCCACATAAGCTCGTCGAGCTTGGGATCGCTCATGTCCCGGAAGGACGAGGGGTCTTCACGGAAATGACGGTCGACGAAAACCTTCGCCTCGGCGCAAATCCCAGACGGGCACGCCAGGGGGCGGACGCTCGGCGCGAAGAGGTGCTGACGCTATTTCCACGCCTTGCTGAACGCAGCCGGCAGCGCGTCGGCACCATGTCCGGCGGCGAGCAGCAGATGGTGGCTGTAGCGCGGGCACTGATGTCGAAGCCGGACGTCTTGTTGCTCGATGAGCCGAGTCTGGGGCTGGCTCCGATCGTCGTGGGCGAACTCTTTCAGGCGTTGAGGCGTGTTCGGGACAGCGGCATATCGATGCTTGTGGTCGAGCAGAACGTCCGTGCCAGCCTCGCGCTTGCGAACCGCGGTTATCTTCTCGAAGCAGGCCGTATAGTTGGGCAGGGTATCGCCGACACGCTGATGGATGACCCGGGTGTCAGGAAAGCCTTCCTCGGGCACTGACAGAGAGCGGATCAAAAACGAGCTTTGCGTCCGTTGCGCGGGCGGACTGGATAACGGATCAAGTGATGGAAAAGATCGATTTCAAGCAGCTTGCCAAGGCTGAATTCCAGGTGGTCGTCATTGGGCTCGGCCCGGTGGGCATCACACTTTGCAACCTTCTAGGAAGCTTCGGGATTTCCGTGTTGGGAATAGACGCGCGCGATGACGTGTTTGCTCTTCCGCGCGCGATCGGCATGGACCACGAGGTCATGCGTGTCTTTCAGGGTTTGGGTGTGGCCGACGATCTCGCCTCTGTCGTCGGAGAGTACAGGGATTCGGAGTATCGTGCTGCCGATGGCACGTTGCTGCGCAGGTTCATTTCGCCAGCGCGTCCCCATAAACTCGGATGGCCCGCCTATCTCACCTTTGTGCAGCCGCCTCTTGAGCGCATTTTGCGAGACAAGGCAAGAAATTCACCGACGGTGACGATTATGACCGGCGTCGAGGTGGTCTCACTCGACGATCCCTCTAGTCCCCGCCTGTCGCTTCGGGAAATGGACACGGGAGATACGATGTCGGTCAATGCGACGTTCGTCGTCGGGTGTGACGGTGGCAACAGTTTCGTCCGGCGCACTCTCGATATTAGGTTTGAGGACCTTGTGTTCGACCAACCATGGCTCGTGATCGACGTCGTTCTAGGTGACGAAGACGTCAATCTGCCGGAGACGAACGTACAGTTCTGCAACCCCGCCAGGCCACACACATTCGTGGTGCTACCGGGGAACTTGCGGCGCTGGGAGTTCATGCTGCTGCCTGGCGAAACTGGCGAAGAGATCAATCGATCGGAGTGCATCTGGGAACTTCTTTCTCCGTGGCTGAAGCCGGGGCAGGCGGAAATCTGGCGCTCGGCGACCTATAGGTTCCATGCCTTGGTCGCTGAATCCTGGCGCAAGGGCAACGTGTTTCTCGCTGGAGACGCCTGTCACATGACGCCGCCTTTCCTAGCGCAGGGGATGGTTCAGGGTATCAAGGACGCGTCGAATCTCGGTTGGAAGATAGCCAGCGCACTACAGGGAGGTCCCGCGAAATTACTGGATACCTACGAGCAGGAGCGAAGGCCTCTCGTCCACAAGGTCATTTCTATAACCAAAAGCTTGGGTGAGATCATATGCGAAATCGATCAAGAACGGGCGGAGGCAAGAAATGCGGCGATGAAGGCCCTGGTAGCGGAAGGAAAGGGCACCGTTATCAGGCAGAGCCTCTTTCCCCCCATAGCTGACGGCGCCATCGGTTTTGCAAGTAAAGGCCAGCCGGCACCTGGTGCCGGTGAAGTTTGCCCACAGCCGCGCGTGGTGGTGGGTGGTAAATCGATACTGTTTGACGATGTGCTTGGGAACGATTTTGTCGTGATTGCCAAGGGCTTGAACATCACTGATGCGGTTCGGAATCAATTATCCCGGCTCGCCATAGCGCTTTTTGAGTTCGGCGTTGCGGGTGGATTTGAGGAAGAGGAGCATATATTAGAAAGTTGGCTGTCGGAGCGAGGTTTCCGCGCGATCGTCGTTCGTCCAGACCGTGTAATATTCGGCGCCGTCTCTGACGAAAGTGAACTGACGATGCTACTCGAACAACTTGCCGGGTGGACCGTTTCCGCGAACGATGAAGGTGACCGGACCAAAGCGTGGGTGGATAAATCTCGACATTGAAGTCCGCCATGAATACCGGCGCATAGGCGTTGGCCGCGTTGATCGTGTCGATGCCGCGCAGCCGCAGTCCTTGACCATGCGATCCTGCAGCTTCTGGTTGGCCCCTTCCACTCGTCCCTTGGCCTGCGGGGTGTTGACGCAGATGATATCGATGTTGAGTTCAGAGAGAGCCCCCGAACTGCGTCAGGCCGCTCGTCCGGTCTTCTCCGATGCACGGAGCGGGCGCAACGCTGTAGAATGCCAGAGGTTTGCGCCATTGCTGCAGATAGGCCTTCGTCGCATGCAGATGGACACGGACGGTGAACGAACAATCTCGGAGGCTGACACAGCAGCTCAAGAGCTGATTCACTCAACATTTGTGTGCCATATAAGCGTTTACGTGCCTACTGGGAGAAGCCTTCCGAGATTTACCGCGTTGCCGACCAAGAAGAGGGATCTTTCGTTAGCCGCAATTCCATTGACGCCCTCTCCTGACAATCGCTCAAGCGACTGAGTCTCGAATTGGCCGAACGATCCCTTGCCTACAGCGGCGCCAAGTCAGTTTGAAATCTCGCCGAGAACGCCACCAGCGCGATTGCCGTCCAGACAACACACGCGCCGGGATTGCGTCCGAGGCCCATCTCGGCCCGAGCAAATCAGATGCTAAGGCAGAGGTATTTGATCTCGATATAGTCGTCGATACCGTATTTCGAGCCTTCGCGTCCCTGGCCCGACTGCTTGATACCACCGAACGGCGCCACTTCCGTTGAGATTAGGCACTTACGGGTGTTGATAGGGTGACGGTCTCTTAAGTCTGATCCATGAACAATCCTACGGAAGAGAAATCCGGTCCAATCTCGGTACCATGTCAGCGTCGTGCGAAGTCTATGATAGGACGGCGTTCGCTCAGTGGATGCCGAAATTGGCTAGGCGAAAAATGGTAAGACTTGATCCAAGCTCTTCCTCGCATCACCATAGAACATACGGGTGTTGTCCTTGTAGAAGAGCGGGTTCTCTATGCCGGAATATCCGGTTCCCTGGCCGCGCTTGGAGACGAAGACCTGTTTGGCCTTCCAGACTTCCAACACTGGCATGCCCGCGATCGGTGAGTTCGGATCTTCCTGGGCAGCCGGGTTGACGATGTCGTTGGAGCCGATGACGATGACGACGTCGGTCTCGTGGAAGTCGTCGTTGATCTCGTCCATTTCGAGCACGATGTCGTAGGGTACCTTGGCTTCAGCGAGCAGAACGTTCATATGTCCGGGCAAGCGGCCGGCCACCGGATGGATGGCGAAACGGACATTTTTGCCGGCGGCGCGTAGCTTGCGCGTCAGTTCCGACACCGACTGTTGGGCCTGTGCCACAGCCATGCCGTAGCCGGGGACGATGATAATGCTGTCGGCCTCGTTTAGCGCACTCGCGACACCTTCTGCATCGATCGCTACCTGCTCACCAAGTATTTCCATGGCTGGGCCGGCAACCGCGCCGAAGCCGCCGAGGATGACCGAGACGAAGGAGCGGTTCATTGCCTTGCACATGATGTAGGAGAGGATCGCACCCGAGGAGCCGACCAGGGCGCCGGTGACGATCAGAAGATCGTTGCCGAGCGTGAAGCCGATCGCCGCAGCCGCCCAGCCGGAATAGCTGTTCAGCATCGAGACGACGACCGGCATGTCGGCACCACCGATGCCCATGATCAGGTGGTAGCCGATGAAGAAGGCGAGTGTCGTCATCAGCACCAGCGTCCAGGTTCCGGCGCCGTTAAAAAACATCACCAGCAGCACGAGCGTGGCGATGGCGGCAACGGCATTCAGCAGATGACCGCCCGGCAGTTTCCTGGCCTTGCCATCCAATTTGCCGGCCAGCTTGCCGAAGGCGACGACCGAGCCAGTGAAGGTGATCGCGCCGATGAAGATGCCGAGGAAGACCTCGACCTTCATGATCGACATTTCCACCATGTCCTTGCGCGCCAGAATGGCGGCAAATCCGGTGAGCGTTGCGCGGGATGCCTCGTTAAGACCGGCGACATGAACCGCCTCGAGATGGGCATTGAAGCCGATGAACACGGCGGCGAGGCCGACGAAGGAATGCAGCGCCGCAACAAGCTGCGGCATTTCTGTCATCTGCACCCGGCTGGCGACATAGTAACCGAGCACCGCGCCGCCAGCGACCATCAGCGCGATGATGAACCAATTGCCGACGCCGGGACCAAAGATTGTGGCGACAACGGCGAGGGTCATGCCGACAATGCCGTACCAGACGGCGCGCTTGGCGCTTTCCTGGCCGGACAGGCCGCCGAGCGAGAGAATGAAGAGAACCGCTGACGCAACATAGGCGGCTGCTACGATACCAATGGTCATTGTGAAGATCCCTGCCACTTAAGTTTTCTGGAACATGGCGAGCATGCGCCGGGTGACGAGGAAGCCACCGACGATGTTGATGGTGGCGATCAGCACCGACAGGGCCGCCAGCGCCACGACCAGCCCATTACCCGAGCCGATCTGCAAGAGCGCGCCGAGAATGACGATGCCGGATACGGCGTTGGTCACCGCCATCAGCGGCGTATGCAGCGAATGCGACACGTTCCAGATTACTTGGAAGCCAATGAAGCAGGAGAGCACGAAGACGACAAAATGGCTCATGAAGCTCAACGGCGCATAGGCGCCGACCAGCAGCAGAAGCGCCGTGCCGATGACGAGCAGGATGCCTTGGCTTTTGGTCTGCGCCATGAAGGCAGCCAGTTCCCGGGCCCGCTTTTCCTCCAGCGTCGGTTCTTTCACCTTTTCCTTCGGTTTTGCGGCGGCGATCGCCTGTACCTTCGGCGGCGGCGGCGGATAAGCAATCTCGCCACCCTTGGTGACGGTCGCCCCGCGGATGACGTCATCGTCCATGTTGTGAAAGATCACGCCATCCTTTCCCGGAGTTAGATCCGTCAGCATATGGCGGATGTTGGTCGCGTAAAGCGTCGAGGCCTGCGCCGCCATGCGGCTCGGGAAATCCGTATAGCCGATGACGATCACGCCGTTGTCGGAGACCGTTTTCTGATCCGGCACGGTGAGATCGCAGTTGCCCCCGCGCTCGGCCGCCAAATCGATGACGACGGAGCCCGGTTTCATCGCCGCCACCATATCCGCGAGCCACAGCTTCGGCGCATCCCGGCCGGGGATCAGGGCTGTGGTGATGACGATGTCGATCTCCGGCGCGAGCTCGCGGAACTTGGCAAGTTGCTTCTGTCGGAACTCCGGCGAAGACGGGGCCGCATAGCCGCCGGTCGCGGCGCCATCCTGCTGTTCGTCGTCGAAGTCGAGATAGACGAACTCGGCACCCATGGACTCGATCTGCTCGGCCACTTCCGGGCGCACGTCGAACGCATAGGTGATCGCGCCCAGCGAGGTCGCCGTTCCGATCGCGGCAAGACCGGCCACGCCCGCACCGATAACCAGCACTTTGGCCGGCGGTACCTTGCCGGCGGCCGTGACCTGGCCGGTGAAGAACCGCCCGAAGTTGCTCCCAGCCTCGATGACCGCCCTGTAGCCCGCGATGTTGGCCATCGACGACAGCGCGTCCATCTTCTGGGCGCGCGAGATGCGCGGCACCATGTCCATGGCGATGACAGTCGATCCGGTGGTCTTCGCCTGCTGCAGCAGTTGGTTGTTCTGGCCGGGATAGAAAAACGAGATCAGCGTTTTGCCGGCACGTAGGCGCTGTACTTCCGAGGCTTCCGGCGGACGCACTTTAACGATCACGTCGGCCGCTTCGTAAAGGGCCGCCGCCGTGTCGACTATGACAACGCCGGCTGTACGATAGGCATCCTCGGAAAATCCGGCTGCTCTGCCAGCACCAGTCTCGATGACGCACTCATATCCGAGTTTGCGCAGTTGGAGCGCGCTCTCGGGCGTCAGTGCAACCCGGGCCTCGCCTTCCCATATCTCTTTCGGGGTGCCAATCAGCAAGTCATCCTCCCAACGCTATGAATTCTAATCAAATCTCTCAGTCAGCGGACGACCACGCGACGGACGCTTTGGCCCGAAGTTCGACGTGTTTGTTGATGTCTTCGAGCGCCAGGAGGGTGATCGGTTTTGATCTCGATCTTGCCCTGCATGGACCAGTCGACGATGTCACGCACGCTATGCGGCCGCGGGCGCCTGCGACACCGGATGCGACCCTTCAGCTGCGGCAGCACTTCGTTTCAAGCGCGGCAACTCCGCAGATGATCGAGAACACTCCAGACCAAATGCAGCGGAGTGCCGATCGTGATTTCAGTTTCCAAAACAAATCCGGATAGATCTCTTGAAGGGGAGGGGTCCGGCCAGCCGTTTCGCGAGAGCGCTGCGGTGCCGGTCAAGAAAATTCCGCCGGCACAGCAACGCCCCGCTTGACACCCTCCTCCGCCAAACGCTTGGCGGTACCTGCGGTAATGGGAATACCGTCCGCGCTTCGCCTTGCAGCCGTCAGAAATCCTCGCTCTCCGGGCAACAGCACCTCCTTGACGCCGGCCGCCGGCGGCAGGCCTTTGACGGCTCGTGCCAGCGCCGCGATATCTTCCACGACCGCATGCGGCAATCCGAACGCGAAGGGATTGATGGCTATTGCCAAGCCGTTGAAGCCGTTGTCCTTTTTCTGCGAGAGGGCTGCGGAAATCAGCGGATTGCCACCAAGTACGCTCACCAGAACCTCAATCATCAGCGACAGACCGGAGCCTTTTGGTCCTGCCATCGGTAGAACCGCCTTGACTTTGGAAGGATCGGTTGTCGGGACGCCCTCAATGTTCACCGCCCAGTCCGGAGGAATCGGGCGGCCCGCGTCCTTTGCCGCCATGATCTTGCCGAGCGCGACTGCTGCAGTCGACATATCGAAGATGAGAGGGTTTTGTCCTTCTCCAGCCGGTGCACTGATCGCAATCGGATTGGTCGAAACCCCCTCACCCCGTGCTCCATGATAGACCATCAATGGCTTTGAGGCCGCCATGACAATACCGATCATTCCGGCTCGGGCGATCTTCTCAGCGAAATAACCGATGGCGCCTGAATGGCTTATGCGAGAAATTTCGCACAGACCGATGCCGAACGTCCCGGCAAGCTCAATGGCCCTCTTCGTCGCCATCGACATCCCGACTGCGCCCGGAACAAGATTGCCATCCAAACGGCAAATCGCGCCAAATTCATGCGACACGGCAGGCTCGGCGCAGCCCTTTACGATGCCGAGTTCCACCATTTCGATGTAGCGTGGGATGCGCAAAACGCCGTGGGAATCGGCGCCCCGCATATTGGCCCAGACCAGAAGCTCGGCGGACTGTTTTGCGTATTGTTCGCTAAAACCGCCTGCCTGCAGCAGCGCCGCCGCAAAATCCTCGAGTGCCTGCCTGCTGATAGGCTTTGTCTCTGAAGCTCCACTCATGACGCAGTGCCCAGCGGAGACGGAAAGAACTTGTCCAGCCAACCTTTCATCATCGCCTTGGTGCGCGGCGCATCGCCTGGTGCAAGCGGGAAGTGCGCCGTCGTATCGATCAACATGAGTTCGGTTGGCTGGCCGGCCCTCTCGAACATGCGGATGGATTCACTTGTCGGCGTGATGATGTCATTGGCGGTGTGGAACAAAAGCAAGGGGCGCGGCGCGATATTGCCGATGACATCGTCCGCACGGAAATTATACATCGACCACGCAGTTTCGACCGGGATCTCCATGATTGCCTTCGGCGAGAGGTTCTTGCGCAGATGTTCAGGGATCGGGACGGCATCGAAGCGGGACATCCAGAGGCTTTGGCCGGTCTCCTGCTTATGCTTGCGACCGTTTTCGAGAATGCCGATGAACTTATCCCATGATTCGGGAGTCGGGTGCTGGCCGCGGAACTTTCGCTCGCCGTTACCCCAACCACAGGACGAGAGGCAGCAGGCAACACGCTCGTCAACACCTGCCGTGTAGACGGAGACGGCCGCACCGAAACTATGACCAGTTATGCCGATACGCGCCGAATCCACTTCCTCTCGGCCGGCAAGGAACGTCAGGGCGTTCTTGGCATCAGCAACCTGGTCGAAGCAGCGCACCTGCGCACGCTCCCCCTCGCTTTCGCCGCAGCTGCGAAAATCGAACCGCAAGGCGACATAGCCGAATGCTTCCATCATTTCGGCCTGAATCTGCGCGTGACTTTCATCCTTGGAGCCAACAAAACCGTGGCAGACGATGAATGCGGGGAGCTTCTGCCCGGCCTGGCGAGCGTCCGGGATATGGAGCACGGCTGATATCTTCAGTCCGTCCGACATAAACGTGAGCTTTTCTTGCATGACATCTTACCTCGGATTGTTCAGACGATCTTGGTGAAGGGGTGGAAATGTTCACGCCATTCCAATGGCGCAGGCGTGCCCCAGACGTTCATGTCGCGGACGTTACCGGGGCGTTCCAAGTTCGTTATGACGTTGGGTTCGAAGTTCAAGTCGTCAGCAATGTGCGACATCGGACCAGAGCATTCGATCATCATGCCGCTGGCATCGGTGTAATAGGCATAGGTATTGTCGCCCGGACGATGCCGTCCTGGGCCCCAAAGAAGTTGCCGGTCAAAGCGGTCGAGGATATCGCCGAGCCGGCAATACATGTTGAACTCTACAAACTCGAACGAGACATGGTGCAGCCCGGCTGCGGCACCCTTGACCACACCAAGAACATGGTGCTGGCGGTTACCGCCATACATCCAACTGAGCGCATCATTGACCATACGCTCGGACAGCTTCATGCCCCCAACCGCTTCAAGCTGCGCTCTGGTGGCAACCGGATCCGGCGAAATCAGATTGATGTGGTCAATGCGGCGCGGCATGATGCCGTTCGTGGGAAAACGCTGCCCCCGAATGTTGTTGCGGATCGGCGTATGGACCTCGAAACGCAAGCCTTCCGGTGTCGCGAAGGTCACGCCTGCATCCATGCAGGACAGGCTTGGTTGGTGAGACAGAATACGGCAGCCGGCAGGCTCTATACGCGACGCCACAGCCTCGACGTCGGTTTTTGTCAGGGCTTCAAGGCCGATCGTGTGGGCCGAATTCTCGTCTCCATGGACCAGCACCAGCTCAGCCGCACGCCCGTTTGAGCTGAGCCAGGTCTGATCCCTTTCCTGGTGAGAAACCCTCAATCCCAAGATTTCGGTCGAATCACGAATAACCGCCCCCGGGTTCGTCACATTGACCTTCAGGTGCCCAATGGCGTGCACAAGGTGCGTCATTTCTTCCTCCCTTGAAATTGCGATGCTCTGTTCCGCTGCAGCTCTGATACGCCAGTTTGATCGTCAATGCAAGGTATTTTCGAAATTATTGAGTTTTACGAAATTTATGACAGGGCGCATTTCGAATACGTTTTTTTCCGAGTGGAAATGATAAATTTCGCCAAGATTGATTTTTTCGAAATTATCCCTAAACTTCCATAAGGGTTGAAACGTGTGGCATCTCAACACATGAGCCGGGAGACCATCTTGGAAAAACAAAATGCAGGCGGCGAGACACGAGCCGGCGACGTGCTGCAACGCATGCGACGCGATATCGTAAATTGCGATCTCAAACCCGGTGAGAAGTTGCGCTTTGAAAGCCTGCGTGAACGCTACGAAGTAAGTTTCTCGACCTTGAGAGAAGCCCTCTCACGTCTCTCTGCAGAAAATCTTGTGGTTGCAGAAGGACAGCGTGGTTTTGTCGTGGCACCCGTCTCGATTGCCGATCTCAACGATCTTACGGATGCACGCGTCCTCATTGAACGAGAAGCACTTGCCAAAGCGATACGCAAGGGCGATGACCTTTGGGAAGGCAATATCCTTTCCGCGTTTCATCGAATGGAGAGGCTCCAGCAGCGCATCGGCGGAGAATATTATCTTTCTGATGAGTGGAGCGTGGTGCATGGCGAATTCCACTATTCGCTTGTTGCTGCCTGCGGCTCGCCAGTGCTGCTCGAAATGAGAGCCAAGCTTTTTGAGCGCGCACATCGGTATCGACGCATGTCGTCACAGTTTCGCACGAAATGGCGGGAGAAGGACGTTGAACACAAGATGATCGTTGACGCTGTCATGGAGCGGAATGTCGATACGGCATTAAAGTTGATCGAACTTCATATCCGGGAGACGAGCGCGAACGTCATCGAGCATGCCGGTCATCTATTTCCGGAATTGACGTCGGAAGCCCGGCGGCCGACCAAGAAGCCTCCGAGCGTCGCCGCCGAATAGCGCTCATCGGAGTGGCTTTTTAACTGTTCCGCCGAAAAAAAGGCGATCAATGTGTAAGGTCGAGGCTACCGGTTATCGTTCTGAACTGACGTCCCCCCGACACTCGCGGTCATCGTCTCCGT
This sequence comes from Rhizobium sp. CIAT894, assembly GCF_000172795.2. Lineage (NCBI taxonomy): Bacteria > Pseudomonadati > Pseudomonadota > Alphaproteobacteria > Hyphomicrobiales > Rhizobiaceae > Rhizobium > Rhizobium sp. CIAT894. The sequence continues at coordinate 3,537,008 of NZ_CP020947.1, read as the reverse complement.
CCGGCGACCGATTGAGACATGACGTCGTCACGTCAGCCAACAGCTGCCGTGCCCAGCGATGCAAGCCCGATTTATGGGTCCGCTCTGTCCAATACATGTCGATGTCGATTGCAATGTGAACCGGAAAACGCCGCACGCAGAGTCGCCCGCCGTAGGCACGTGCCAACCTGTTGGGAATGGTCGCAACAAGGTCCGTGCCAGCAATCATCAGTTCAATACTATCGTGACTCGGAAGGGTGAGCTGCGGCGTGAGATAAATGTCGTGTTCACGCAGCGCCGCGAAATAAAGCGCCTGCCATTGGCCGTTGTGCGTGACGGCGACATGAGCGGCTTTGCGGAAGCGCTCAAGCGTCAATTCATCGGCGGCAAGCGGATTTTGCGCATCCATGACACAGGAATAGTGGTCGGAGAATATCCTTCTACGGAAATAGCCTTCTCCGAGGATGCGGACTGGCCCAAGCACGATATCGGCGCTGTTTTCCTTCAACTGCTGCTTTCCGTTGACAGCCGATTCCAGGACATTAAGCACCACCTTCGGCGCCGCCGCCCGCAAGGCCGGGATGAACGTTGGCAGCAGCAGGAAGCGCTCGTGGTGATTGCATGAAAGTGTCACTGTACCGTCCGCGGTCTCGGGATCGAATTCCTCAGGTACGGCAATCGCCAGCATGCGGTCGACGATCTCGCGCGCTTGCGAGACGAGATCCTTGCACTTGTCCGTCTCGGCAATGCTGTTGCCCTGCCGCACAAAGAGCGGGTCGCGGAATGCGCGGCGAAGGCGGTCGATCGCATAACTCACCGTGGACTGGCTGATATCCAACTGCACAGCCGCAGCAGAAAACGACCTTGCGTCATGGACTGCAACAAGCACATGCATCGATCTCAAATCGATCTGGGCCAAATCGTCCGGAATCATCGCTTTTCCTTGGTCATCGAAAAATCCGATGACATTCATCGTATCCATCCAATTGTCGCAAGGAAAGTCTCTTTGTAACTTCCTCGCTGAGCAACTCGCTGGAGGGCGAGATTGGAGGAGATACAATGCCTGCAAACGATCAAAGATCTGTGCCCGCAATTTCGGATGTCTCGTTCGGCGAGCTTTTGAAGGATCCTTATCCGACTTTCGAACGCGCTCGCAAAATGGCTGCCATCGTCAGGATCGAAGCCGCCAATATCATGGTTGCGACCCGCTACGACGACGTCGTGGCGATGGAACGTGATTCTGAGACATTCTCATCGGTCAATCCGCAATCCCTCGTCAACAAGGTCATGGGCCACACCATGATGCGTAAGGATGGGGAGCTTCACGCACGCGAACGCAAGGCCATCGAGCCAGCGCTGCGTCCGGGCGCGGTCAAATCCTGTTGGGCACCGCGACTGGAAATCATTTTCGACGAGGTGGTCGCCACTTTCGAGAAAGACGGCGAGGCTGATCTGCTGAATGCGCTGGCCGCCCCGATGGCCGGCCGGGCATTGGCGGAGGTGCTCGGCTTCATCGATGTCGGCTGGCAGACGATGGCGCTCTGGTCGCAATCCTTGATCGACGGCGCTGGCAACTACTCGGCCGATCCCGAAATCTCCAAAAAGGCGGAGGACGCCGCACGCGGCGTTGAAGATGCAATCCGACGCGCGCTGCCCTACCATCGTGACCAGCCGAACGGTTCCGTTCTGTCTTCGATGCTCCATGCGGAGGATCCTCATAGCCTCGAGCAGATCTATGCGAATATCAAGGTTGCGGTTGGCGGTGGCCTGAACGAACCACGCGACTCCATCCTGACGCTGTTGCTCGGACTTCTCGCGAACCCCGATCAGTTGGAACGGGTCAAGGCTGACCCGAACCTTTGGCCGACGGCTTTCGAGGAATCCGTCCGTTGGATCTCGCCGATCGGAATGTATCCGCGCCGAGTGGCGCGAGACGTCGTTTTTTCCGGCATCCAGCTGCACGAGGGGGACCAGATTGGCTTATGCGTCGGCGCGGCCAACCGCGATGCAAGCCGCTTCGAGGCTCCCGACCATTTCGACGTCTTCCGGGAAAAGAAATCGCATCTGGCTTTCGGGGCAGGCCCTCACTTCTGTGCCGGCGCCTGGCTTGCCCGCCATATGGTTGGTCGTCTTGTCGTACCCGGACTATTCGAACGCCTTCGCAATTTGCGTCTTGCCCGTCATGACGAGGTGCGCATTCACGGATGGGTTTTCCGCGGGCCAACCACCCTGCCCGTGACCTGGGACGTTTGAGAGGAGGAAAAAATGGCCAACGTCACATTCATACTTCCGGATGGAAGCGTACGTGCATGCAAAGCATCCCTGGGTCTCAGCCTGATGGAGGTTGCCCTGCAGAATTCGGTGACGGGTATCGTCGCCGAATGCAATGGCGCCGCCGCCTGCGCGACTTGCCACGTGATCATCGACGAGGATCTCGCGAGCAGGCTCGATCCTGCCAGCGACCACGAAAATGACATGCTCGATTTCACCACCGCGGCCCGTGAGCCCGGCAGCCGCCTCGGTTGCCAGATCAAGGTGGACGCTCGGCTTGACGGCGCGATAATCCGCGTCCCCAAGGGGATGTAGACCATGGCCACGCGCGTTGTCATTATAGGCGCCGGGCAAGCCGGCTTCGCCGCGGCGGCAGCCGGATTTGACTGTAGAGTCAAGGACGCTTGCAATCGAACATGAGCGAGCGGTCGAATAGGCCCGGATTAGCCCGCAGCGCCTTTCTGATAAAGCGCGACCTCTTCCAGCAGCCATGCGCGGAACGCCGCGACAGGGCGGAAGTCCTTCCTGCTCAATGGCGCGACCGCATAATAGGCGCTGGGGCTTTTGACCTGATGCGGAAAGGCTTGAACGAGCTGGCCATTCGCAAGCTCGGAGTCGATGAGGAAAAGCGGCATCAATGCGAGCCCCAGTCCTGCAATGCAGGCCTGGGCCACGTTGCTGAACTGTTCGAACCGCATGGCCTGCGATGGAGTGCCGCTGACCTGGAGGCTCTCGAAAAAATGGCCCCAGGCCCCCGGACGGGACGCCATCTGTAGCAACGGCAGGCGAAGCAGATCTTCGGCCTTCAAGATGGGATGCGAACTCAGAAAAGGCGGGGAGGCAACCGGCGCCACCATCTCCTCCATCAGAAATGTGCTTTCCGCCCCTGGCCAGTCAGGCTGGCCGATATGGATTGCCATATCGATGTCGTCGCGGTCGAAATCGAACACTCCTATGCGGGTCGCGAAGTTCAATGTGATCTCCGGATGTCTTGCGACAAACTGCGGAATGCGCGGCATCAGCCAGCGTGTGCCGAATGTTGGCAAGATCGCCACGTTGAGCTGATCGTTATGCTGTTTTGTCATGGCGTGCAGTGAGGCGGAACGGATTTCCGCGAGAGCGCTGGCAATAGCCCGCGCATAATCGGCGCCGGCCTCCGTGAGAATTACACCACGGCCGGTGCGCTCGAAGAGTAAAACGCCCAGCTGTTCTTCCAGGGCGGCGATCTGCCGGCTGATGGCACCCTGCGTCAGGGAAAGCTCCTCGGCCGCGGCGGAGAAGGTGCTGAGCCGCGCGACGGAATCGAAAGCCGCGAGAGCGGAGGTCGAGGGAAGCAGTCGTCGCGAAAGGTTTGCCATAAGCTATTACTATAGCTCATAGGCTGATGAGTAAACCTCGCTTTCGCAATGTCGGAGAAACGGCTTTCATTCCCTCCAATCGAGTTGCTGAAAACCTCAATGGGAGGATGACGATCTTGGCCTTTTCATGGAATGACCCCTTTCTGCTCGATGACCAGCTGACCGAAGATGAGCGGATGATCCGCGAGTCCGCCGCGGCTTTCGCGGAATCCGAACTCCTGCCGCGCGTTGAGGACGCCTACCTCGAGGAAACGACCGACCCGGAACTGTTCAGATTGATGGGGCAGACCGGCCTTCTCGGTGTGACGCTGCCGGAGGAGTACGGGGCCGCGAACGCATCCTACGTCGCTTATGGACTGATCGCTCGCGAGGTCGAGCGCATCGACTCCGGATTTCGCTCGATGATGAGCGTGCAATCCTCGCTGGTCATTTACCCGATCTTCGCCTACGGCTCCGACGAGCAGAAGAAGAAATATCTGCCGGGCCTCGTGTCGGGTGAACTGATCGGCTGTTTCGGCCTGACCGAGCCCGACGCCGGCTCCGATCCTGGTGGGATGAAGACCCGCGCCGAAAAAATTGAAGGCGGCTACCGATTGCGCGGCTCGAAGATGTGGATCTCGAACTCGCCGATTGCCGATGTCTTCGTCGTCTGGGCAAAGTCCGAGGCCCACAACAACGAAATACGCGGATTCGTTCTCGAAAAGGGCATGAAGGGACTTTCGGCTCCGAAGATCGGCGGCAAGCTTTCGCTGCGTGCCTCGATCACAGGCGAAATCGTGATGGACAGTGTCGAGGTTACCGAGGACGCGCTTCTGCCCGGCGTTTCCGGCCTCAAGGGGCCGTTCGGCTGTCTCAACCGCGCCCGTTACGGCATTTCCTGGGGCGTCATGGGAGCGGCCGAGGACTGCTGGTTCCGCGCCCGTCAATATGGTCTCGACCGCAAGCAGTTCGGCAAGCCGCTGGCGGGGATGCAGCTTTATCAAAAGAAGCTCGCCGATATGATGACCGAGATCACGCTCGGACTGCAGGGCTCGCTTCGCGTCGGCCGTCTGATGGATGAGCACAAGATGGCTCCGGAAATGGTCTCGCTCGTCAAGCGCAACAACTGCGGCAAGGCGCTTGATATAGCGCGGCAGGCCCGGGACATGCATGGCGGCAACGGCATTCAGATCGAATACCATGTCATGCGCCACGCGCAGAACCTGGAAACGGTCAACACATATGAGGGCACCCACGACGTCCACGCCCTGATCCTCGGGCGCGCGCAGACGGGCCTCCAGGCGTTCTTCTAATTCCTCGTAATCTGTTCGGCAGAAACGTCCTTCAACCTCCGGATCAACGAGAGGCAGCATGCCTATAGCGAATAAGATTTCTACCGTCGCGGTGATTGGCGCCGGCCAGATGGGGACTGGGATTTCGGAAGTCGTGGCGAAACATGGGTACGCGGCCTTGGTTTACGATCTCGATAAAAGCCGGGTCCGCGCGAGCATTGAAGCGAGCGCCGGATATTTTAGACGCCAGGTCGAGACCGGCAAAATGCCGGGCGAGGCGGCTGAAGAGGCGATCTCCCGAATAAAGGGAGCGTTCTCTCTCCAGGATCTGGCGAGCGCCGATCTGGTCGTCGAAGCGGTAAGCGAGAATGAAGGCATCAAAAGGAAAGTCTTTACGGACGTGTGCACCGTTTTGAAGCCCGACGCGATCCTGGCGACGAACACCTCGTCGCTCTCCATAACGCGGCTTGCCGCGTCAACCGACAGACCCAATCGTTTTATAGGGATACACTTCATGAATCCCGTACCGGTTATGAAGCTGGTCGAGCTGGTCCGCGGCATCGGAACGGATCCGGAGACCTTCGCTACCGCCAAGGAATTCGCCGAATCCATCGGCAAGACCGTCACCGTCTCCGAGGATTTTCCGGCTTTCATCGTAAACCGCGTTCTCATCCCGATGATCAACGAAGCGATCTATACCCTGTATGAAGGCGTCGGAAACGTCGAAGCCATAGACACCGGCATGAAGCTCGGCGCCAATCATCCGCTGGGGCCGCTCGAGCTGGCCGATTTCATCGGTTTGGACACATGCCTTTCCATCATGCAGGTCCTTCATGAGGGGCTCGCTGACAGCAAATACCGGCCGTGCCCGCTGCTGGTCAAATATGTCGAAGCCGGCTGGCTCGGCCGCAAGGCGCAGCGCGGGTTCTACGACTATCGCTACGCTCCGGCTCGGCCGACCCGCTGATCCCATCGCATTCCAACATCGAGATTGTCAGGCATCGATCATGAGCGAAGAACACGCAGGCGAGAGTCGCGAGAGCATGGAATTCGACGTGGTGATCGTTGGCGCTGGTCCGGCCGGTCTGTCGGCGGCGATCCGGCTGAAGCAGGTCAATCCGGAGCTTTCGGTCGTCGTGCTGGAGAAGGGTTCGGAAGTCGGCGCCCATATCCTGTCCGGAGCCGTCGTCGATCCGATCGGCATCGACCGGCTGCTGCCCGGCTGGCGCGAGGATGCCGATCACCCGTTCAAGACCGAGGTGACCGACGACCAGTTTCTGTTTCTCGGTCCCGCCGGCTCGATCCGCCTGCCCAATTTCATGATGCCGCCGCTGATGAACAATCACGGTAACTACATCGTCTCGCTCGGCAACGTCTGTCGCTGGCTCGCGACCAAGGCGGAAGAGCTCGGCGTCGAGATCTATCCGGGCTTTGCCGCAACCGAAGTGCTCTATGATGATGCCGGCGCGGTGATCGGCGTTGCCACCGGCGACATGGGCATCGAGAAGAACGGCGAGCCCGGCCCGAACTATACCCGCGGCATGGAACTGCGCGGCAAATATGTGCTGATCGGCGAGGGTGTGCGCGGCTCGCTTGCCAAGCAGTTGATCGCCAAGTTCGACCTGTCGAAGGACCGCGAGCCGCAGAAGTTCGGCATCGGCATCAAGGAGCTCTGGCAGGTCAAGCCGGAGCACCACAAACAGGGACTGGTGCAGCATTCCTTCGGCTGGCCGCTCGGCATGAAGACCGGCGGCGGCTCCTTCCTCTATCACCTCGAAGACAATCTGGTGGCGGTCGGCTTCGTCGTCCACCTGAACTACAAGAACCCCTATCTCTATCCCTCCGAGGAGTTCCAGCGCTTCAAGACGCATCCTGCCATTCGCGGCACCTTCGAGGGCGGCAAGCGGCTCTCCTATGGCGCGCGCGCCATCACCGAGGGCGGCTACCAGTCGGTGCCGAAGCTGACCTTCCCCGGCGGGGCGCTGATCGGCTGTTCGGCCGGTCTCGTCAACGTGCCGCGCATCAAGGGTAGCCACAATGCGGTGCTGTCGGGCATGCTGGCGGCCGAGAAGCTGGCGGCGGCGATTGTATCCGGCCGCAGCCATGACGAGGTTGTCGAGATCGAGAAGGAATGGCGGGCGACCGACATCGGCAAGGATCTGAAGCGCGTCCGGAACGTCAAGCCGCTGTGGTCGAGGTTCGGCACGGCGATCGGAGTGGCGCTCGGCGGTCTCGACATGTGGACCAACCAGCTCTTCGGCCTGTCGCTCTTCGGCACGCTTGGTCACGGCAAGACCGATGCGGAAAGCCTGGAGCCGGCCGCCCAGCACAAGCCGATCGCCTATCCGAAGCCGGACGGGGTTTTGACCTTCGACCGTCTGTCCTCGGTGTTCCTGTCGAACACCAATCACGAGGAGGATCAGCCGGTGCATCTCAAGGTCAAGGACATGGGCCTGCAGAAGCGTTCGGAACACGACATCTATGCCGGCCCGTCGACGCGTTACTGTCCGGCCGGCGTCTATGAATGGGTGGAGAAGGACGGCGACAAGACATTCGTCATCAACGCCCAGAACTGCGTCCACTGCAAGACCTGCGACATCAAGGATCCCAACCAGAACATCAACTGGGTGCCGCCGCAGGGCGGCGAGGGGCCGGTCTATCCGAATATGTGAGGCCGGCGAGTTTAGCAATGATCAGGGAGTTACCGATGCAATTTCCGCTTGAAGGTGTTCGGGTCGTGGAACTGGCGCGTATCCTGGCCGGTCCGTGGGCTGGACAGACACTTGCCGACCTCGGAGCAACCGTCATCAAGGTGGAAAGCCCGGAGGGCGACGATACGCGCCGCTGGGGACCACCTTTCATCAGCGATGGCGATGATGTCGCTGCAGCCTACTTCCATAGCTGCAATCGCGGAAAATTGAGCATAACGGCGGATTTCAACTCGGCGGAAGACGTCGACAGACTTCGTGCACTGATCGCGAACGCTGACGTTGTCATCGAGAACTTCAAGGTAGGCGGGCTGAAGAAGTTCGGCCTCGATTACGAGAGCCTGAAGGCGATTAATCCGAAGCTGATTTATTGCTCGATTACCGGCTTTGGCCAAACCGGCCCATATGCCGGGCGTGCGGGATATGATTTCATCGTCCAGGGCATGGCGGGCATCATGGATTTGACGGGTGAGCCTGATCGGGAGCCGCAGAAAATCGGCGTCGCGTTCGCCGATATATTCACGGGACTCTATTCAGTCATCGCGATCCAAGCCGCGCTGATCCTCAGAAGTACGACCGGTGAGGGACAGCATATAGATATGGCCCTTTTGGACAGCGCGGTGGGCGTGCTGGCTAATCAGGCGATGAATTTCCTGGCCTCCGGAAAGACGCCGACGAGGCTTGGCAATGCGCATCCCAACATCGCGCCATACCAAGTATTTCCGGTATTTGACGGCAACATTATTGTCGCGTGCGGGAACGACGCTCAGTTTGCACGGCTATGCGATATCCTGCGGCTATCCGGTGTGGCAGATGACGTCCGTTTCAAGTCGAATGCGGGAAGAGTTCGCCATCGAGAGGCGCTGACATCGGTCATGGAAGCACAGACGAAACTTTTCAAGCGGACGAATTTGCTAGCCGACCTGGCACGTGTGGGGGTTCCCGCCGGACCGATCAACACTGTGGAAGACGTATTCGCGGATCCCCAAGTCGCCCACCGAGGAATGTCGATCGTAAATGATGGAATCGCAGGCATCCGGACACCAATCATCTTCTCCGGAACTGCGCTTATATCCCCCAGGCGGTCGCCCAAGTTGGGTGAGCACAATGGCAAGGTTCCGTGTGATTGGTCATCGATGACCTAGCTTGGTGAATGCGTGAATATCGACTTGAGATATCTAGCGCAATACTTCCGCCGCAGCGCAGCAGATAACTCAGTCGAGGCAGCTAACCATTGGCATAAATGGAGGTATCCATGAAGATTCTCGTGCCCGTCAAGCGCGTCGTCGACTACAACGTGAAGATCCGGGTTCGTCCGGATGGCACGGGTGTCGAGCTAGCCAATGTGAAGATGTCGATGAACCCGTTCGACGAGATCTCGGTGGAAGAGGCGCTGCGGCTGAAGGAAGCCGGCAAGGCCGAGGAAGTCGTGGTCGTCTCGATCGGTCCCGCCAAGGCCGAGGAGACGCTGCGCACGGCGCTGGCCAACACACACCCTCCAAATTCGACCAATTTACAAGTCTCCATGCCATCAGGCCCCCGCAACCAAATCTTTACTTCCGCCAAAACCCGCCTCCTGGCGGGTTTTTGCGTTTCTGGGGGCAGAGATCGGTTATCGCTGGCCGGCGACATCATCTTCCAGCGCACCGAGTTGCGGAAGCTGACGCTTCTCGGATCCGACGAGCGGGTATGCTAACTACGCCAGATGCGGGGTGAATAAAAGCGGCATTGCCGTTGCGATCAGTGCGTGGCATCTTCCCGGCGGAGAATGCCACGTCTCGCCTCGAGGTCGTTGGAGGACGGTTTTCCATTTTTCGTTATGTAAATCTGTCTTCCCAACGGAGGCTCGAATGAGTGTTGGCCTGATCGCCCTTCTTGATGATATCGCCGCATTGGCCAAGGTGGCTGCGGCCTCGCTTGACGATATTGCCGGCCAAGCAGCCAAAGCCGGTGCGAAAGCGGCAGGCGTGGTCATCGATGATGCGGCAGTCACCCCCCGCTACGTCACCGGATTTTCGGCATCACGCGAATTGCCGATCATCGGCAAGATCGCGCTAGGTTCGCTGAAGAACAAGCTTCTGATCCTGCTTCCAGCAGCGCTTATCCTGAGCCTTGTCGCGCCGCAGGCGATCACACCGCTGCTTATGATCGGCGGACTTTTTCTCTGCTACGAAGGCGTAGAAAAAGTCTATGGGCTGGTGCTGCCGCATGCTGCCCACGTCCATGAATCGGCACTCGAGACAGCAAGCCTCGATGCGCGATCGCTCGAAGACCAGAAGGTTGCCGGTGCGATCAAGACGGATTTCATTCTCTCGGCCGAAATTATGGCGATTACGCTCGGCGCGCTGCCGTCAGGCAACATATTCACGCAGGCCTTTATTCTTGCCGTCGTAGGCCTCGGTATAACGGTCATGGTCTATGGTGGCGTGGGGCTGATCGTGAAGGCCGATGATCTGGGGCTGATGATGGCGCGCTCGCAGACGGCGCCTCCGATAGGCCCCTTCTTCCGCGCGGTCGGACGAGGGCTTGTCACCGGCATGCCTTATTTTCTGAAAGTACTCGGTGTTGTCGGAACGGCTGCCATGATCTGGGTCGGCGGCGGCATCATCGTTCACGGCCTCGAAGCCTATGGCGCGGGCGGACTTGCGCATCTGATCCATGATGCCGGGGAGGCGGTCACGCATGCCATTCCCGTTCTGACGTCCGTGCTGCGCTGGATCGTCGAAGCCGCAGGCGCCGGCATCGTCGGTATCGTCGTCGGCTTGATCACAATTCCCGTGGTCGGCTACGTTATCTCGCCGATCTGGGGGGTACCTCAAATCGCTCCTGCCGCGCCGCCGGCGGAAAGAGGCGCTGGTGGATGGGAAGAAATGAAGGCTCCATCCGGGGAGGCTTTCGGCCTCACAAGCGATCGTCGGCTTGAATGCCGATCGGTGCCGGCGCACTTCCGGAGGACGTATTCGCCTACTCGCCCTGTCGCAAGTTGCGAAGTCGGTCAAACAGCACGGCGAGCACAATTGCCCCACCGATAAAGCATCCTTGCCAGAAGGCGTTGATGCCGAGCAGGCCGAGACTGTTGCGGATGACCTCGATAAGTGCGGCGCCGACCAAGGCTCCGAAGGCGGTACCGACGCCGCCGGCGAGATTGGCGCCGCCGATAACCGCGGCGGCAATGACCTGAAGTTCCATTCCAGCGCCGATATTTGTGGTGACGGCGCCAAGCCAGCCGGTCTGAATGATGCCGGCAATCCCCGCCGACAAGGCAGAAATCATATAGACGATAACCTTGATCCGCTGCACGGGAACGCCGGTCAGCGTTGCGGCGTGCTCATTGCCGCCGATAGCAAAAACATAACGGCCGAACTTGGTCCAACGCAGCACGAAACCGGTCATGAGCGCCAGCACCAGCATGTAAAGCACGGGATTGGCGATGCCGAAAACCCAAGCGCCGCCGCCGAGCGCCAGAAGCTTGTCGTGATCGGGACCGAACTGGAAAACGACGGTGTTGTTGGATGCAACCATCGCAAGGCTACGCGCGATAGACAGCATGCCCAGCGTGACGACAAAAGGCGGGAAGCCGAGATAGGCAATCAATACGCCGTTGAAAGCTCCGACCAGAAGAGCCGTGCCGATCGAGGCGGCGATGCCGACTTCAATACCGTATCCCGCGTGCATGGTGACCGCCAGCACCATGCTGCACAGACAAAGCACCGAGCCGACGGACAAATCGATACCGCCGGTGATGATGACCAGTGTCATGCCGAGTGCGATAATGGCGACGAAAGTGACGTTGCGGGTAATGTTGTAGATATTCTTCGCGGTCGCAAAGGAATCGGTCGCCATCGACAGAAAGATGCAGGCGAGAATGACCGCAATCAGCACCCAGAATGTCTGGCCGCTGATGATCGTCGCAAGCCAGCCCCGCTGCCTCTGTCCGATCGTCTGGTCAAGTGTCATTGCCATCGTCGACCTTCTTCTTTCCTGTTGCAACGGAGAGCATCGATCAAACCTGTTCGATGGCGCCGGTGATCAGTCCCGTCACTTCCTCCGGCGAACTTGCCGCAATCTGCTTGTCGGCCACTTTTCTGCCCCGCCGCATCACGATCACGCGGTCGGCGACCGAAAAGACGTCGGGCATGCGGTGGCTGATCAGGACAACGACAATGCCCCGGTCACGCAATTGGCGGATGAGATTGAGAACCTCAGCCACCTGGCGCACGGAAATGGCTGCTGTCGGTTCATCCATCAATACGATTTTCGCTTCCGACAGCATCGTGCGGCCGATCGCTACCGCTTGCCGCTGGCCACCTGACATCTGCCTGACGAGATCGCGGGGCCGCGTCTCGGATTTGAGCTCGCGGAATATCTCGCCGGCGCGCTTGTACATGGCCTTGTAGTCGAGGATGCGAAGAGGCCATATGCCGCGGCGCAATTCCCGCCCGAGGAAGACGTTGGCCGCCGCCGTCAGATTGTCGCAGAGCGCCAAATCCTGATGAACGATCTCGATGCCATGCTGGCGCGCTTCCTTCGGCCGATGAAGCACGAGATCGGCGCCGTCGAGCCGTATGGATCCGTGGCTCGGGCGAAAGTTGCCGGCGATCATCTTGACCAATGTAGACTTACCGGCACCGTTGTCGCCCATCAGGCCGACAACCTGCCCCGCCTCGAGCGAAAACGAAACATCGTTGACGGCCTGGATGGCGCCGAAATGCTTGGAAATATTGGTGAGCTCAAGAACCGCCACCCGTCTCCCTGCCTCCCAATTTGCAGGCTATCCGTCACAGCCGACTTGCCTTCGGTGCGAGGTTCCAGCGAGTTCGCCTTTCCAAGGTCCTCCCAGGAAAGGCGATCATGAGCATTTACGCAAAAGCCGGCGACAGCGTCAACTCATTGTCCGAGGTATCGGCCCTATTGTCGCAAAAATCTGTTTTGTCAGACAAATATCATTTGACGAGACCGGCGCTCGGATATTAGCTATCAGCGGGGGAGATACGGCATGCTGATCCTTGTGACCGGTGCGACGGGCAAGGTCGGGCGGCGCTTCATAGCTGGGCTGCTTGACGATCCGAGCTTTTCCAAAGCCCGCATCCGCGCGCTTTGTCATAACCGTGTGTGCGATGAGACCGACCGTGTCGAGGTCATCCGCGGCTCGATCGCCGATCGCAATGCCGTGGCAGCGGCGCTCAAAGACGTTACGCATGTCGTGCATCTCGCCACATGCAAGGAAACGCCGGAAGATATCATCGATGTCACGGTCAAAGGTCTCTTCTGGCTGCTCGAGGAGTTCCGTACGAGCGTCACGGCACGCCAGTTCATCCTGATCGGCGGCGATGCGGGCATCGGACATTTCCACTATCGCCACGACGGCCCGATCACCGAGAAAGCGCCGCATTGTGCCTATCCCGGAAGCTATGCGCTCTCCAAGGTTCTGGAAGAGGTCGTGCTGGAGCAATTCGGCATTCAATATGGCCTCAATGGCTGTTGCCTGCGCGCGCCCTGGATCATGGAAAAGGACGATTTCAAGTATTCGCTGTCTTTTGGAGACGACGTCTTTGGCGGCCCGGACTGGAAGACGCTCGTCCCGGAAGATGCGGCGCGGCGCTATGCGACCATAGGGACGGTGCCACTGCTGCTTGATGCCGATGGACGCCCGCTGAAACGCAATTTCGTGCATGTCGACGATCTCGTATCGGCAATATTGGCAGCGATCGACAACCCCCGGGCGGAGCGGCAGCTCTTCAATATCTGTATGGACCGGCCCGTCGACTATGCTGAAGTCGCCGCCTATCTCCAGCGCACGCGCAATCTCGATTCCGTCGACATACCAAGCCGCTTCCATTCCAATTGGATGGACAACAGCAAGGCGAAGTACCTGCTGGATTGGCGGCCAGCCTACGATCTCGAAATGCTTATCGACTCGGCATGGCAATACGAGCGTTCGAAGGAGGAACCTCGCGTCGTCTGGTATCCGGGTTGATTTCGTGTGGCGGGCATGCCGTGCCCGTCTGTTTCAAGGGAGGAAACCATGAGGAAGGCATTATTACTGACAGCCGCAGTTCTCGCACTGACCGCCGGGCAGGCTCTGGCCAAGAAGCAACTCGTCATCGTCGTCAAAGGCCTCGACAATCCGTTCTTCGAAGCAATCAATCAGGGTTGCCAGAAATGGAACAAGGAGAATCCCACGGCGGAATACGAGTGCTTCTACACCGGCCCGGCATCGACATCCGATGAAGCCGGCGAAGCGCAGATTGTTCAGGATATGCTGGGCAAGGCGGACACCGCTGCCATCGCAATTTCGCCGTCAAATGCAAAACTCATCGCCCAGACCCTGAAAACCGCCAATCCGACGGTTCCGGTGATGACGCTCGATGCCGATCTTGCAGCCGAGGATGCCGCGTTGCGCAAGACCTATCTCGGCACCGACAACTATCTGATGGGCGCCCGCATCGGCGAATATATCAAGAAGGCCAAGCCGAAGGGCGGCAAGATCTGCACGATCGAAGGCAATCCGGGAGCCGACAATATTCTACGCCGCGCACAAGGCATGCGCGACACGCTCACCGGCCAGAAAGGCCTTGCCGCGCTGAAAGGCGAGGGTGGTTGGACCGAGGTCGCCGGCTGCCCGGTGTTCACCAATGACGATGGCGCCAAGGGTGTTCAGGCAATGACCGATATCCTGGCGGCCAATCCCGACCTGGACGCATTCGGCATTATGGGTGGCTGGCCGTTGTTCGGCGCGCCGCAACCCTATCGCGACCTGTTCAAGCCCATGGCCGCCAAGATCGCCAGCAACGATTTCGTCATCGGCGCTGCCGACACGATCGGCGACGAGGTAGCTATTGCGAGCGAAGGCCTGGTGACGGCGCTCGTCGGCCAAAGGCCGTTCGAAATGGGCTATAAGGCCCCTTCGGTGATGATGGATCTGATTGCCGGCAAACCGGTGGAAGATCCGGTATTCACCGGGCTCGACGAGTGCACGAAGGATACCGTCGATACCTGCATTCAAAAGTAGGTTTGCTGTTTGGCGGCGCCCGGTTCACGGGTGCCGCCGACTGTCCCCTTGAGGCAGATCGGAAGATCCGCGGGGCTTGACGTACCCTGGATTCCGCGCTTTTTGGCGGGGTCAATCGCAGGCGACTTCCTCGTTATTACGATTGTTTCGATAGTACGCGCAGACAGTCGAATGAATGCTGAGGCAGTAGACGTAAATGCCTGACAAGAAATCGGGAAAGCCGGCGGCTCCGGTCGAGGTGGTGACGGTTGGCCGCTCCGCCGCCACAAGGCGCCCCAATTCTCCCCGCATGGCCGGGGCGAGCGTTCATGTGTCTCTGGCGGGCGAGATAGGGCTGCGGATTGTGCGCGGCGACTACCCGCCGGGCACGATCCTGCCGAATGAGGCAAAATGGTCCGAGGTCTTTGAAGTCAGCCGATCGGCGGTGCGCGAAGCCATCAAGATGTTGATGGCCAAGGGCCTGCTTTCTTCCCGCCCGAAAATCGGCAGTTGGGTCGAACCCAAGGAACGTTGGAACCTGCTCGACCGAGATGTCCTCGGCTGGTATGCCGCATCCCCCGATCGGGAATCGTTTCTGAAGGCGGTGCAGGAACTCAGGCATATGATCGAGCCGGAAGCGACGGCGCTGGCTGCGGAGCGCCGGACCGAGGAGCAAATGAACGCAATCAGCCAGGCCCTGCATGACATGGAGCAGGCGACATCGCTTCAGCAGCGAACGGAATCCGATGCACGATTTCACATTGCGATCCTACGCGCCTCCGGCAATGATTTGCTCGTGCCGCTCGGCGTATTGATCGAATCGGCGCTGAACCACCTCTTCGCCCATGTCACGCGAGAGGAGGACAATTTGCGTTACGCGCTGAAACTTCATGAAAATATCGAGAAAAGCATCCGATTGCAGCGACCGGCCATGGCGCGCAATGCCGTCCGCAAGGCATTGGCAAACACCGACCAACTCATAGCGCGGTAGTCGCGCTAGAACAGGATGATTTAGGCCCGGTCGGCCTGAAATCTGAATCCCGTTCTAAATTGAAGAGTTAGAGCATGATGTCGTCCGAAAACCGCTCACACTTTTCGGCATCATGCTCCAGAGGTCTGCGCCCTGTCCGGTGAGCGTGCGACTTGCCTTCTCGGATGCCCTTTTTCGCGCCAACGCGCTCCGGAAGATGTCGTTGGAGGCGCTGCGCCAGATCAGCCGTCGCGTGCGCGTCGACCGCGAAGGCCTCTGCAAAACCGGAGTCGGGTGCTCCGGCTTCGTCAAAGAGCGCAGGTGGGATCCGACACCATCAGCCCCGCTTTGCGGAGCCCTTCAACGCGGTGGTCAAAATCTTCCGGGTTGCGGAATGGGAGGACGCGGCGGCGGCGCTCGACGGAGAAATCGGGATTGATCTGCAGCGCCTTCTCCCACGCCCGTCGGGCCTCCTCCGGCCGGCCGAGGTGGCCGTAGCATGATGCGAGCAGGGCATAGGCCGTTTCCGATTGGGCGTTTTGCTGAAGCCGCTGCTCGATCGCGACGATCGCCTGCTCATATTCACCGAGAGAAAAGCGCGCATCGGCGAGAAATTGGAAAAGAATTTCCGGATGATGCGGGTCAAGCCGCATCGATACATCGAGTGTTTCCAGCGCGCCTTGGGGGTCGCCGGAGAATATCTGGATATGGGCCATCAGCATCAGCAGGGCGGCGGAGTTGGGAGAAAGCGCCAGGCCCTGCCGCACTTCCGCCCGCGCCCGGTCCAGTTCGTGGTTCCACATGCAAGCCATGCCCAGTGCGAAGTGGCTATTGGGCTGGTCCTCGGCCATTTCCACTGTTCGCTGCGCGAGATCCAGTCCGATCTGCAGCGACGCTTCCGGATCGTTGCTCCAGGCGTTGACGTAGTCGAGCACATGCGTGAAGGAAATGAGTGCCTGGGCCGCGGCATAGTCCGGATCGATGGCAAGGGCGTCTGCCGCCAGGCTGCGCGCGGCCATATTTCCGGTTCGGGTATGGGCCGACGCCTGCTCACGGCCACGCAACAACAACTCATATGCGCTGACGTCGACTGCGCGTCCCTGGGCCAGGCGGTCCTGGTCGCCATGCGTGAGGTTCAGCTTGAGGGCTGTCACGATTTCCTGGGTCAGTTCGTCCTGAACCGCAAAAATATCGGTAAGGTCGCGGTCGAAGCGGCTGGCCCAGATATGTCCGCCATTGCTCGCGTCGATCAATTGCGCGGTGACACGCACGCGGTTGCCGGCCTTGCGCACGCTGCCTTCAAGGACATAGCGGACGCCGAGCGTCTTGGCCATCTCAGGCACGGAGGCTGTGACATTCTTGTAGACGAAGGATGAGTTGCGGGCGATCACGTGCAACTCGGACAGTTTCGAGAGGTCGGTGATGATGTCCTCGCTGATCCCATCGGAGAAATATTCCTGTTCTGCGTCGCCGCTCATGTTGTTGAACGCCAGGACGGCGATGGAAGGCTTGTCAGCAACGGTCGCAGCTGAAGGCGGCTTTGACGCGGGCTGCTTCCCCGGCTGCCGTGCCGGGACCGGCGGCGAGACGGTTCCGACCTGGAGTAAATAGGCCTGCATCGGTTCGGCGATATTCTTGAGCTGAATTTGGCCAAGATCGGTCACGGCGAGATCGAGCCGCGCTCTCACCTGACGGTAGGCGTCTTCGGAGAGACAGATGGCGCCGGGTTTGGAAATTCCCTCCAGTCGCGCGGCGATATTGACGCCGTCGCCCATCAAATCGCCGTCATCCTCTTCGACCACATCACCCAGATGGATCCCGACCCGGAACTCGATGCGATGCTCGGCGGGCACGCCGATATTGCGCTCGACCATGGCGGTCTGCACCTCGATCGCGCAGCGCACGGCGTCGACGACGCTGCGAAACTCGATAAGGCTTCCGTCTCCGGTGCGCTTGACGACACGGCCATTGTGCACGGCAATGGTGGGATCGATCAGATCGCTGCGCAGCGTTCTCAGCCGCGCCAGGATGCGATCCTCATCCGCACCGGCGAGGCGGCTGTAGCCGACCACATCCGCGACCAGGATCGCCGCCAGTTTTCGCGTCACGCCCGTAACCTCAGTTCCTCGTCGGATCCAAAATAGCACAGAGTGACGGTTGACGCCGCCAAATCCCTACTGCCTTCGGCCGGTTTCTTGAAGCTGAGAGGATGACCGGCAGCTAATCCCCGTTCTTCAGCGAAAACGCCAGGACGTAGTCGCCGTCGTCTGTCGAATAGGGGGCTCCACCGACCGATATCAGGACATATTGCTTGCCGGTTTTCGGCGAGACATAGGTCATGGGCGTGGCGCTCGAGCCGACCGGCAGGGGATATTTCCAGAGCTCGGTCCCGTTCTCGGCGTCATAGGCTCTTATATAATAGTCTTGAAAGCCGGCGAAGAAGACGATGCCGCCGGCGGTCGCCGAGGTGCCGGCGTAACTCGGCAGGCCCATCGGCATCGGCAGATTGCTTTTGACCTTGAACGGCCCAAGTTCTTCGGCGGTCCCGGCCGGGACCTGCCAGGCGATCTTGCGGGTGGTCAGATCCACGGCGGTAACGGTGCCGAAGGGCGGTTGCGTGCAGGGAACCCGCAGTCTCGAAGTCCACATCTCGGTCGACATGCCGTAAGGCGTGCCGCGCTGCGGGGCGGAGGGGCCGTGTGCCGTCGTCGTGAGGGCGAAATCGACATAGTCTTGCCGCGGAATGAGCGCGAAGAGGCTGGGCACGCGAATATCGTTCATGAAGACGCGGTTGTTGGGCAAATCGACCGATATGCTGCCCCAGTTGAGGCCGCCGAGGTTCCCCGGCTGCTGGATCGCCTGCTGCGTGCCGATCGGGGTGAAATCGCCGTCATAACGCAGCTTCCGAAAGGCGATACGGCAGGCCAGCTGATCGAACATCGTCAGGCCCCAGGCCGTCTCTTCCGTCACGCGGTCCGCGCCGATTGTCGGCATGCCGACGGAATAGGGCTGCGTCGGAGACAATTTCTCCTCCGGCGCGCCGCCTTGCTGCGGCACTGGCTTCTCTTGAACTTCGGCAAGCGGTGCGCCGGTCTGACGGTTTAGCAGGAAAAGCTGCCCGCGTTTGGTGGTCTGCAGGAGAGCAGGCACGGTGGCGCCGTTGCCATCAGGCAGGTCGATCAGAGCCGGCTGAGCCGGGAGGTCATAGTCCCAGATGTCGTGATGCACGGTCTGGAATTTCCATTTCTCCCGTCCCGTCGTGACATCGAGGGCCACCAGCGTGGCATTGTATCGATCGGCGAAAGCAGGGCGATTGACGCCGTAATAGTCCGGGGTGGTATTGCCGAGCGGTGCGTAGATCAGACCGAGCTTGTCGTCGAATGCGGCCGTCGTCCACATATTGGGCGTGGCCCGCGTATAGGTCTGACCCTCCGGCGGAAGTTTGGTAATCTCGGGATTGCCGAGATCCCATGCCCATTCGAGCTCGCCGGTGACGACATTGAACGCGCGGATGACGCCCGAGGGCTCGCCAACCTCCTGATTGTCAATGACCCAGCCTCCGACGACGATCAGATTGCGGGCGATCAGTGGCGCCGACGTCTGGAAATAATAGCCGGATTTGACTTCCCCCATACCCTGGGAAAGCAGCACGGTGCCATCGTCTCCGAAGCCCTTGCAGGGCGCGCCGGTCTTGCTGTCGATCTCCAGGAGGCGGGCATCGATGGTTGTCTGCACCAGGCGCTCGTTGCAAAGACCATCGGCGGATTGAGCCTCCTGCGGCAGCTTGTAATAACCGAGGCCGCGGCAACGCTGCCAATAGGGCGCTGATGCCTTGGGGTCGAAGGTCCAGCGGGGTCTGCCAGTATCCGCATCCAGTGCTGCAATCACATCTGTCGGCGTGCAGGTGTAGACCGTATCGCCGATCTGCAGCGGCGTGTTCTGATCGGCGCCTTCGCTCTTTCCGGTGCGGTATGTCCAGGCAAGGTCGAGTTTGGCGACATTGCTCCGGTTGATCTGATCGAAGGGAGAATAGCGATCTCCTGCCGTGCTGCGGCCATAGGATGTCCAGTCGGAGGGTGCGTTGTCGCCCTTGGCGGTCTTGTAGGCGGGGATATCGGGAGAGGGGCGGACAATGCCGTGCGGCGTGAAAGCCAGGCTAAAACCCGCAACGAAGAGGATGGCGGCAAGCAGGGCGCCGCCATGGAAGAGCTTCCGGTTGGCGGTCGGAGAACGCAGTGGTGCAAAGAAAAGTGCAAAGCCCGCCAGCGCAATCGGAGACATCAGGCGGGCAAAGAGCGCCCAGAAATTGCTGCCCGACTCCCAGAGCGCCCAGGGAAGGGTCAAGACGGCGACAAACAGAACCAGGAGGCCGCCAGACGTCTTGCGGCGCCACAGCAGAAGTGCGGCCGCCAGATAGGTAAGCCCGGCGATCGCATAATAGGGCGAACCGCCGAGGCTCAGCAGCCACGCGCCGCCTCCCATCAGCCCCAATCCGATAAGAGTGAGAACAATACAGAACAGGGTGGCCAGAAATTTCATAGTTTGCTTATCCAATCCGCCGCCCGATCGCCTGGATTCCCACTCCGACCGTCGCGTGGCACCTCGGGAAGCACAGGGCCATTGGCTTGATGGTCAGCTATCTCGTCTTCGGGAGAGGGGGCTCTCTCGTTCAATTTTTTCCTGATGTACCTGTGGTCACTGACATGCGGTGCCAATCCGGCAAGGGTATCGCAGCCGCTCCGTGACAACGGAACGCCATTTCAAACTGCGTCAATACTTCTGAAAGGGGCACAGATGTTTCTCGGCGAAAAGCTTGACCTAGCGAACGGGCGACCGACAGGGTTCGATTACATGCGATTACTGTTGGCTTTTTCAGTGCTTTGGATCCATACGGCCCGCGTCACGTATGGAGATGACCTTTTTCTTTGGGAGTCGTCCTTCCGCCCTTTCATGAAGTCAGTGCTGCCCATGTTCTTTGTGTTGAGCGGCTTCCTGGTGGCCGGCAGTCTTGAACGGTCGAAGACATTGATCTCTTTTCTCGGTAACCGATTTATCCGGATCTATCCCGCTCTCGCGGTGGAGGTATTGCTGGCTGCCTTTATACTCGGAGCGATCTATACGGAGTATGACCTGCGTGACTACTTCACCGATCCTCAGTTCTTTACCTATCTGCTGAACGTCACCGGGCATATTCACTTCAATCTTCCCGGAGTGTTCCTGGATAATCCCGACGCGGCGATGGTGAATGGACAGCTCTGGACCGTGCCCTTCGAGCTTGAGTGTTATATGGTGATCGCCGCCCTCTTCGTGTTCGGCGTGGTCAGGCGGCGGGTGATTGCCCTTATCGTCACGCCGGCTTTGATCATCGGCTTCGGTATCGCAAGGTATTGGAAACACGAAAGCGACTGGGCAACAATGCCCACGACCGCGTCGGGAAATCTGCTTATTTGTGCTTTTCTCGTAGGGGTGACCTTTTACCTCTACAAGGACAAGGTGCTGTGGGATGTAAGAATTTTCCTCGCCTCGGTGGCCGTGATCCTGTGGGTCTATTGGTTCACCTCCTTCGGGGACTTCATCGCCATTCCGGCGATGGGATATGTCACGGTCTTCCTCGGTCTGACCTCGCCCCGCAAGCTTGGCATTCTGCGGGGAGCCGACTACTCCTACGGCGTCTTCCTCTATGGCTATCCCATCCAACAGGCGTTCGTGGCGCTCGGGCCGTGGGCGCATAACTGGTTGCTGAATGGCCTCGTCTGCAGCATCGTTGCCACTTGCTTTGCTGCGCTCTCGTGGAGATTCGTCGAAAAGCCGGCACTGAAATTGAGGAAACAAGTCGCCTGGCTTGAAAACCTCAGCCTTCAGCGCGGCGCGAAATTGGCCGGGGCGGCTTCGAAATAGGTTTCCGTTCGAGGCCGGCAATTCCCGGTGCAGCTTAATCGGCCAGGGATCAGCAGGGTTCGCCATTGCCGCGAACCCTGTTTTTATTGTGGCGATCGTTGCAGGTGGGCAGCCGGCGGTTCTAATGTAATGCACGCGTCCTAAACCTATGTGCAGCCCCATCTTTTCGCCAACGGACGAATGCTTCCGTTCGATTGGAGAATGCCGCGCCTGCACATCAATAGTTCCTGTGTTAAGCTCCCCAATGCCTAAATCCTCTCGGCCGCAATATCTGCGAATTTCTTGATTTTTTTTGGCGTAGAGCGCCTTTGCTGGATGAATAGCCGAATATTCCACGGCGTAGCTCGTTCGACTTGTTGAGCGGCCTTAGCAATATTTTAACGATAACAGATAAAATACTTTAATCGGACCTCGTTTCGACTTCACGTTTCGTCATGCATTCAGGGCTGACGGCGGCTTGAAGGAGGTGTGAAGAGAGGAGCAGGAATGATGCTGAAAAGCACCCTCATCGTGGTTGCAGTCTCCGTCGCTGCCGGAGCGACAATTCGCGCCTGGGCCTTCGCAATTTTCGCATTTCTGCTGGTCGCGGCCTGGGGCGCCATGATCCTGCTGAGAGGTTCTTCCTTTGGGGAAACGAGCGTTTCTTGCCTCCAGCTGCTTGCTTTGATGGAAATATGTTATCTGGCGGGGCTATTCGCCTTCGCATTATGGGCGCATATCCAAAAACGCCGGAGGAGGGACTCCATCGCCGATCGGCCGCATGTGACCGGCAAGCGCCCTCACGGATAAAGCGATGGCTGGCGCCAGGGATGAGACATCGGCGAGAGCTATCCCGGCCTCGTGTCAGAACGTCACAGCTCCTGCCTTGGCAGCAGGGCGTGCCGGGAAACCAGGGCAAACACCGTTCTTGCCATGATCACGAAATCCCGCGCGAGCGTCCATTCGGACAGATAGTCGACATCGAGAGAAATTTGATAGCTGATGTCGCTGCGCCCACCGCTCTGCCAATGACCAGTCAGGCCTGGACGGACGGACATATAGGCATCGGCATGTTCACCGTAACGCGGCAGTTCGTCTTTTGTAATCGCGTGGGGACCGACGAGGCTCATATGGCCAAGCAGCACATTGATCAATTGCGGAAGCTTCTCAAGGTTTGAGCGCTGCAATACATCGCCGATCACCGTTACATGCACGGTCCGAAATTCCAGGCAACCAAACTCTTTTCCTTTATAACCGATCCGACGATGGGAATTGAAAACAGCCCCCCCGTCGCCAAACGTGACGATGACGGCCACCGATAAAAGGAGCGGCGACAGAAGTAATAGAAGAGTTGCCGCAATGAGGATATCCAGGGCGCGCTTCAGAATTCTGCTGATCGTGCGGGATTGTGACGAGTTGGAGGGATGCCTGTTCTGTCGGGCTCCGGCGAAATCCCGCCAGGTTTGGGTTGCGTTGATGCCTTGATTTTTTCCCGTCATCCGCGTCCTCATTAGAACGAATCCCAGAAATCACAGCCAAAGCTTGTTTTAATCCAGGCTCGATGTCTGTGACCAAGGTCATAATCGTGAATAAAATACTTACACCTCAAAGAAATTCTTGTGAATACTTAAAATAATTATTCATTTCGATCTGCGTGGTTTGAGTATTAATTGAATTTGTTTTTATTTGTAATTTTTATCAGGAATTTCTTGATTTATTCTTTCGGTGTGCGGCCGCTGTCAATTGTATAAAAATTGTCACATAGCTTCTGAAATTTCCGTCCAATAGAATTCAATGGCAATTTTAATATATTGAAATATGAGGACCAATCAGATTTATGTATAGTTTAACACGAAATTTTTATATTATTATTATTTGACTTTCCAATTTGACTCATTACGAATGTTTTCGGCGGCGGTGAACCAATTAGTCTGCGTGGAGTTGCTCGTAATGGACGGGATGATTAACATCCGAGGCGGCAGGACTGAGGAAAGTGCTCCGCGAACGGGTGAAGCGGTTACTTGCGGGCCTGCAGGTCACGAATACGGCCGCCGGGCGGATTTGGATCACGAGTTTCCGTTTTGCCGCACGAGTGTTCGAAAATTTCGCCGCGGGGAGGTTATTGCCGGCGCTGGCGTCCTCATCGATATGTTCGCCCGCGTCCATCGCGGAATGGTGAGGGCAAGCACCCCGCTTGCCGATGGGCGGGAGTTTATCGTGGAGATCATTCCGAAAGGCGGCTTGATCGGCGAGCTGGAGGTGCTGCGCAAGCAATCTCTCAATCTCGAATATCGAGCCTCGTCCGATTGTGAACTGCATTACTTCGACGGCCGATTGCTGCGGGACCTATGTGCCAACGATCCGCAATTCCAGGTGAAGATCCTGTCGAAGGCGCTGGCGCGTGTTTCCGAACTCGAGCTGAGGATCATTTCCAACGCCGGATCGAATTTGAGGCAGAGATTGGCCTGGACGTTATTGCGTCTTTCCTCCTTGTACCGAACGGATGCGCAGAACAGCGGCGATGAACTGATTATCTCCCAACATGACCTGGCCGCGACGCTGCCGGCGTCGCGTGAAAAGGTCAACCAGTGCCTGCGGCGCTTGCGCGAGAGCAAAGTGGTCGACGGGACGCAAGGCAAAATCCGTATTCTCAATCGGAAAGCGCTTGAAGCTTATGCCGAGGGGGAGACGTCCCTCGTCTGAGCTTCGCTCCGTGGAGGGAGCAGAGGAAAACTCCCGTGATCCGCCGCTACCGCGTCACGTGTCTTTCGGCCGCGCCGGTCGCTGCGGATTTTGGACTGTCGGACAACCCCCTTGACCCATCCGTTGCGGCTGCGAACCTCAGACATCGCTTTCTGCTGCATTCCTCCAGTATTTCCACCCTTCACCCTGGATGAGACCGTGATCGGAGAGGTCTTTCCAGCTTCTATAGGTGCCCGTATCGTCATAGACGAAGTCGTCCATGTCTTTGCCCGCGGAATATACCGTATATTCCTCCGTGTGCTGGGATCGGTGCGCTGCGTCGGCAACCTTATGCACGAAGGTCGACAGGAACTTGAAATGCAGCAGCGCGCCGGATACGCCGAGCGCTCCGTGCATGTCGCCCAGATTCAGAGAGAGTGGCCAGACCTGGTGTGACGACTTGAGAAAAAGACGTTCCCCCGTCACATAGACGAGAGGTATCTTGTTGAGCGCGGGGCCGTCCCAGAGCCTGTCGTGGAAATAGACGCGCCCGCGAACGCCTCCCTTGATCCATATCGTCCAGTTGCGTTTGTCGAAATGCGCGACGTAGCCGGATCGGTCGAAGAGATTGCAGACCTCAAGCGGATTGCGGCCGGGTTCGCAGATGTTTTCGAGAACGGGATTCGGGCTATACATGTCGATCATGACAGCGCGCAGCGAATGGCCGCCGGTGGAATCGATATAGGCGGTCAATTGATCGATCGGCCGTGTGTCGCAATGCGGATAGACCAGGAACTCGTCCGCATCGACATAGAGAACCCATTTCCCGCGGCAGTGCCGGTTGATGACTTCGTTGATCCAGTCGTTTCCGAATCTCGCCGCCTTGTAGGACCCGTGAGCCGAAAGAAGAGAGACATCGTCGAAGCTGGACAGCAGCTCCACCGTGCCATCGGTCGAGCCGTTGTCGATGCAGATGAAGTGCTCGAAGCCGAGATCGCGATAATACTGGAGGAAGAATGCCAGCCGGTGCCCCTCGTCGCGGATGACGCAGACGACGACGTGACGCGCTTGCTTGAGCCCGCTGCGCAGCAGGTCGTAGCGAAGCTGACGAGCCTTGAGCGACCGGCGCAGGCGGGCTTTGGCGTAATGCGAGATACTGGCGGCGGAAGCCCTATAGCTCATATTCTGTCCTGAACATTATCCATCCTGGAAGGAATGGATGAAGACTTGTGCTTGCGCCTGCAATCCACGGCTCGACCGGCGCTGCCGAGATCAGCCACGATATTCATCCCAAGCGAACCAATGATGCTTCATACGGCGTAATCGCCAACCAGCAGGCTTTGGACCCGCGGGTTGGGCCCGCTCCGTTGAATTGCGTGGTTGATCCGGGCCCGCACCGACCGGTACTTATACAGGAACTTACGATCGAAGTTTATTCCGCGATACAGCGCGTTATAAATCGGATGGGCTTTGCGCAGGTCGACGTATACTTGGCTTTCTCTGTCGGTCCAGGGAAAGAAGGTGCCATGCCACGGCTTCGGATGCGCCATGTAATGGACGATCGACAAGGAGGACATGTTCACCAGATGAAGGAACTGTTTGGGAAAGTTCCAGCGGTTCGAAACGAGGATGAGCGATGAACCGCAGACATAATTCAACGCACCCTGATCATGTTTGCCCTCGCAGGCGTCGGGATTTCTGGCGAAAAGCTCAAGCGCCTCCTGTCCGATCCAGCCGTTGCGATGGAATTTCAGGACCCCCGCATTGAAATAGCGGCTGCTCTTTCCCGTGTCGAGGAAGTCATGGATCGCTGTGTAATCGCGCGCTGCGAAAAACCTGCCCTCGGGCACGGTGGCACTTTCGAGCTTCCCGAGATCGCTGACGATCTGCGTATCCCCATCGAGGTAGATGATCTGGGTATAGTTGGCAGGCAGGATCTCGCACAGGACCAGCTTGGCCATGGTGCTGACGCTGATGCGTCCCTGGAAATGCGATCCGTCGAGCTTGCCGAGCGAGTCCTGCAGCGCTTCGGTCGCATCGATCAAGTCGACCCCACTCGTTGCGAGCAGGGCTTTCAGCTCTTCGAAATTATCGAGGCGTTCCGACATAAGCACGCAGACATCGGTTGCGGGGCTTGCGAATTTGCGAGCCTGAAGTGCCGAGAGAATAGTCGGAAACGAATACTCGACATCCGTGACGTAGACGACACATTGATTGTTCATGTCATCACCCTTCCGATTGTGCGCAATACGAATGAACCGGTATCGTCTTTCCGGTCGAGCGAGCGGTTGTGAATTGAGCCGATGGGTCTGTCATATGAAGGCCCCCTTCGGTATATATGGCGATGACCAGTCTCGTGTGGCTGAAGCGGATCTGGTTGCCGGCGGCTTATGTGTGTTCATTGTTGAGATATTCACCATGAAGAGTGCCTTGCCTGTCAGCAGGCTGTGTTTCGACATCTTGTTTCGCGCTGCGGTGGTCGGCGCCGGGATCCCTGTCGGAATGCAGAGGGAAGGGAGATCGCCATGCTGATCACCACAGGGGTGGCAGTCTTGATTTCGATCGCTGCCGGGGCTTCCATCCGTGCCTGGGCTTTCGCAATTTTTGCATTGCTCGTGGCAATCGGCTTCGGCGGCGTGGCTTTTGCCGATGGCTCTTCCGTGGTCGCGGCGGTCCTCTCCGGCGTCGCCATCCTCGCGTTCATGGAGATCGGCTATCTGGCAGGTGTGTTCGTGTCGGGGTTTTTGCGGCGCAATGCCAGGACGCGGGAAAATAATTCCGTCGCAGACAACGTCGCGACCACCCACGAGCGCCCGCAAGGCTGATGTTGACGTAGAGCCCTCAGCATGCCCGTCTGCAGGACTGCGTTCGACCGACGGGCTGCTTCCCGCGGCGATCCTTGAAAGACCCGACGGGGAAAAACACGACACGGCCGGCCGGCTCCGACCGAGTGCGGAGACGCCGCTGGTGTGATGAGGCCAATCCGCGCCGGGGCGGAATTCGAGCGCTGATATCATCGTGTTGAAATCATCGGCGCTCTCATCAGAGATGTCGATGTCTCCAGCGGGGGGCGGTTGGCGAGCGATCGGATCGTGCGTCGCGGCGAAATATCGGTGACCGCAAGGCATCCGGCCGCCAGACCCGCCGTGGTGCTGAACAGCAGGCCGAGATCGGTGCCGCTTCCCGATATGGCCGCCGAGGCGACCTGGGCGATGGATGCCATAATTGCGGCGGTTCCGATCGCGTGCGTCTCATGATCGCCTGGTATGCGCCGGCCGGCCGCTCTTGCAAGGCTGTAGAGGAAGGTGGCGAAGAGGAGAGTGCCGGTCAATCCGACATTCGAAAGCAATGCCGCGATAAAACTCGAGGCTCGAACCGTGCCGAGCCCGGCGCCGAAAGTGGCGGTATCGACAAATGCGATCAATGCCAGCGTATTCCAGGCGGTGCGTTCTTCGCCGGATTGCGATTGGAGCTTGTCCGACAGGGTGGTCGTCGCGAGATCGGCGAGGGAATTCCAGGCATCGGGAACAAGGTTGAGAGCAACGATGGCGCAAGGGATCAGGAACAGCGTGATCACAAGGAGTGTCACGTGGGGTGTCGTGGCCGGGCCGCCTATCAGCCGTTTCAGGCAGAACAGCACGAACATGGAGACAACGAAGATGCCCGCAATATAGGCGGTGGTCGAGGTGCAAAGGACGATCGTCGGGCCGATGAAAAGTGTTGCAAGTCCCGCCACGCGGCTTTGAACACGCTCCAGCCAGAGCATAAGCGTGAAGGAAAAATAGGCCAGCGCGACGGCGCCGTACATGCTCGCTTCGGGAAAGGCGCCGACGATGCGTTTGAAGCCGCTGATCGTCTCGGCCGTATGCATGGTATAATTCGCATTCCTGATGACATCGAGCAGGTAGGACTGGCCGGTCAGGAAGGTTCCGATATCAAGCAGCGCCAGAACAAAACATGCGATCGACGCCACGATCAACTGCTGCGCGATGAAACGGGCATGGCCGAGCCGAGCAAGCCCGGCGATGACGGCAAAACAGGCGAGGTCGCCGAGCAGGTAGACAGACTGGCTGAGATTGGACGAGCCCGGTGACAGCGGGGCGGCCACCGTCGACATCATGCCCGAGGCGTCTCGCGCAGAGGAGTAGACGAGGGTCGCGCCTGCAAAGATGCGGGGCAAAAAGAAAGACGATGCCACGGAAAACAGGATGTAGGCGGCAAACCAGAAGCCGGGACCTGGATAGGCAATGCTGGCCAGCATGGCCTGCGTTTGAGCCGGACGCAGCAGCACCGCCACGACGAGAAAGAGCACCAAAAGATGGCTTGGCTGGATACTGCTGCCGCCGAGCGCGGGCAATTGCAGAGCCGCTGCGGCGCCCAGCAGCGTCGACAGGCAGAGGATCGTAATCGCAAAGCGAGCGCCGTTGACTATGCAGAGCACGCCGAGCAGCAGAACGATGAAACCGATCGGTTCTATCGACATGCTTCAGATCCCGATCCGGAGGTGAGCAGCCGAGGCCGCTTTTGCCGAAAGCCGGCATTCATCATTCGGCGTGATGCACGAGGCGATATCCGCCCACTGTCGTCGATCGTCACAGCCGCCTCCTAATTCGATCCTGTCGGCGACATCCAGCCGGGGGCCGACCGATTGTCTCCGGCCACGTCGGACGCGATGGCTGCCGAGCTCTGTTTCTGCGGTGCGGTCGGCGGCGCCGGAGATGGCGCCTGAAGATTCGTGTCCAAACCGACCTCGACGAGATCGTGCGGCAGCAATGCGGTTTGCTCGTCCGCCGCGATGGTGCGGGAGGTTCCGTCGTCGTTGCGACGCACGATCCTGTAGTTCTTCTGCGCTTTGCCGAGACCCGGCGCGTCGGTATTGATCTGGGCCAGTTGAGCGTCGTAGCCGGCCTGTTCGCCCAGAAGCTGGGCCACCTGGATATCGATCGCCGCCCTGCCGATTGCGAGATTGACCTGGTTGAGCAGCTCCTGGTTTTCGCTGTTCTGCCTGTTGACGATGTTGACCTTCGAGCGGTCGGCTTCGCTGAGGCCCTGGCGAGCCGTGGTCAGTGCGACTTCGAGATCGATCAGCGTGCCTTGTGCATCCGCCACCCAGCGGTCGACAGAAACCTGACGGGAGTTGCTGACCAGGCCCTTGCTCATGAGGTTGTTGACGTTGTCCAATTCCTTCTGGGCAAGGTCGATCTGCCGTTTTTGCGAACTGATCTTGGCCGCAAGCGACTCGACCTGCTGTCCATAGAGACGGGTGAGGTCGTTTGCCGCTTCGATCTGACTATCGATATCGACGCGCCGCAGCCGCATCAGGTTCAATTCCTGTGCCTTCAGCTTGTCGATATCGGCCGTTCCGGCGAGTTCGGCAGGGATCTCGAAACTCTGCTCGCCGGCGATCTCCGCGCGCAGCCGCGCCTGCCGCATCAAGAGATCGCGCCGGTTAAGAACGGCGGTTCGGTAGGCGCCGGCAGCCTGGATCCGGTCGCGCTCGAAATAGGTATTGTCCTCGCGTTCCCGCAGGAAGCCCCCCGCGATGCTGACGGCCTTCATGACAGTCATGTTCGGTTCAAAAGGATAGCGCCCGGGAGTTTGCACCGTTCCGGTCACGAAGATCGGGGCATGCTCGGCAATTTCGAGGGCGATATATGGCTTGCCGGGAAGGTTAGCCTTTTCGGCCAGTGCGCTGGCGATGGCATCGGCGAGTTCTTCGGTCGTCTTTCCGGTCGCCTCTACGTGGCCGGCGATCGGGATCGACAGGTCGCCGGTATCGTCGATGGTATAGACGCCGTCCAGAGCTTCCCAACTGGCATAACGGGAATCCGATGAGCGCCATTCGACGACGCGCAGTCTTACCTTGTCTTCCGGCACGAGGGTGGTTGTTTGTGCATGGGCGACGCTCCAGCCGGTCAGGCAGCAGAATGCCAGCAAAGCGAGTGCCGTGGAGACAAAGCGATCGGACCAGGATTTGGGCTGCATTGATCTATCTCCGTTTCGTTGCAATCGACGGTGAAGGCATCTCGCGCGGCGACGGATTGCCGAGTTCGAGAATGCGGGACGGCGAGGCGTGGCCGGCGAGAAGATCGGCCAGCGCCAGCATATTGCCGTTCAAACGTCCCCGCCGGTCCACCAAGTGATCTTTGAACAAGAGGCCCGACGCGTTCGCCAGGATGTTGCGGCCGATCTGTGCGATTGCGCGGCCCTTCGACATCGTGCCCTTGCGGATCAGATAGACAGGATTGGCAATCTGCGAATAACCAAGCCTTCGGCCGGGCTGGCGCCCGGATCTGACGCCGAGATGCACGCCGCGGGCGCCCTCGACACGCACCGACCTGCCGTAGCGGGCGATGGACCGGCTGAAATCGACGTCCTCTAGCCAGCCATAGAGCGGCAGCTGCTCGTCAAAAGTCAGGTCGTGCTCAAGAACGGATGACAGGCGAACCGCCATGTTGCATCCGTAAGCGTTGTAGACTTCCGTCACTTTTTCGGCACCTTCGCCGGCGGCTTCAAGAACCTGCAACGCTTTCGACATGCTGAGGCCACCGTCGAGGACGCCGTCGGCCAGGACTTCGCCGGTGGCGATCGCCACGTCGGGCTTTGCCGCAAAGACGGCGGCAATCCGCGACAGGAAGCTCGCGGCGGGAATGAAGTCGTCGTCCAGGAAGATCAGAAGATCCATATCGGCTGCGGCGGCCGCGATGATGCTGTTGCGCTGGGTGGTCAGGCCACGGCTGCCGACGATGACTTCCACGTCGAGGCGGTCGGAGAGCCCGCCGGCGTCGTCGATCACCGGCACGCAGACGATCAGCCGCTCCGCCTGATCCGGCAGGCTGGTGAGATAGTCGATCGTTTCCCGCAATATCGAGGGGCGGCCTGCCGAAGCGATCCCGACGGCAATGCGCAATGGGCGGCGCCCGCCCGCGCCCATGGCTTCTGGGCCGCAAGAAACGGACACCGGCCTCAGCGAACCGTCCTGCCTGGTTTTTCCTGCCGAAGTCGAGGTCATGACTGCATTCTCTTCGGCGCATGGTTGATGATCACGCCGAGGATCTCGGCGCCGACATTACGCAGCGTGTCGATGACGCGCAGGGTATCGTCGATCGAGGTGCGTCCGTGCGAAGTGACGACGAGGACGCCGTCCAGCTCCGGCGCGATCGCATTGGCGTCCGGAGACGCGGAGAACGCGGAAACATCGACGAATACGGCGTCGAACTCCTTTTTCAGGTTGGCGAAGCTCAACTGCGTGCGGCGTGAACTCAAGCGAATGGCCGGCGTCACCGCTTCGACCTCGCCGAGGGGAAGGAATTTCAGCGTCGGGGTGAGAGGCAATGCCGCCGCCTGGATCAGTTCGCCATTGTCGAGGACATCGACGAGACCCGTGGAACTATGGGGCGCGATCGATTTGCTGAGCGAGGATTTCTGCGCGGCGGCATCGATCAGCAGCGTCTGAGCCCCTGATGTCGACGACAGCACCGCAAGCTCGCATGCTATGGTCGATGCTCCGCCGCCGGGATTGACGGCGACAATCCCGATGACGACCCGGCGCTTGCGCCGAAGACCGACGACGGTCGCGCTCAGTTCCGCCATGCCCGGAATAACAGGATAGGCGGCTGCGGTGCTGCTGCCTGTGCCGACGGCGAGGAAAGGCGGGCGATGTCCATCCCCGGTGTTTTTCGATGTCTCGAGCATCGTGACCAGGGGCAGCTCACCGGCTTCCGCGATCTGATGGGGACGGACGATCCGGCGATCGCCGGCATGCCTTATCATGGCAAGTGCCAGGCCGACGCCAAGACCGACCGCCGCCGCAAAGGCGATGATGAGCGCGCTGCGTGGTCTGGCTTTGGAAAGAGGCAGCGTGGCCCGCGAGACGATCGTGGCGTCGGATACCGGGTAGGTGATGCGCTGCCTGGCTTCAGTCAGCTGGTTCAAGGTATTTTCATAGAGGGTGCGGCGTGCATCGGTGGCGCTCTGCAACTCCGCAAGCTTGAACTGATCGCGCGGATTGCTGGTGAAGCTGGCCAGGGCGCTGGCAGCTTCGGCCAGTCCACGCTGCTGCTCGCTGACGAATTTTTCCAGCCATTCGCTATATTGCCGGGAGGCATCGGCCTTCATCGCGATATTTTTCTGGATGTACTGTTTGGCGAGCGTGTCGGCGATGTCGACGGCTTTCTGAGGGGTCGACGCCGCAGCCGATATTTCGATGATCGTCGAACTGCCGATCCGGCGTATTCCCACCATGTTCGCCAGCGTGGCGATCGCCCGGTCGTAGGTCCGCTCCTCCTCGGTTTGCTGTCGTCTTTCATTCGTTCCCGCGGCCGCCGTTTCCTGAGATAGCTCCGGATCTGACGAGATCCCCATCAACCAGCTCTTTGCCCTGTCCTGAAGCGAAGGCGTCTGATCGACGAAATCAGGGTCGGTATCGAGGTTAAGCGCCTTTACCGTTCCGCCGACAACATCGCTGGATCTGGCAATTTCCAGCTGCCCCTCTATGAATGCGTCTTCCGCGAAAGCTCTCTGTGCTTCGGAGCCGCTCACCTGGGGGAAAATCACGAGCTGCGTACTGGCAAGGAAACTCGGTTCGGCGGTCAGCAGGTAGCTCCCCGCCACTGCGAGGAAGGCGACCGTCGTTGCTACGATCCACAGCCAGCGCATCCTGAGAAAGAAAAGCATATCCCGCAATGTCAGCGGCGAATTCCCGCCATTGGGTGTGGCCGGCAGAGATATCGGAGAAACACCACTGAAGATCGTGCTTGAGGTCATGTTGTGCTCATCCAAAATGGCGATATCACGGGGTCGTCAAGTACCGGGCGACCAGGTAGTTTCAGCTTGAAAGGGGCGGGGGAGGACCGTGCCTTCCGATTTCGGGTATGATCGGCAGCTCTCCGCTTTGATGCTCAGTACGAGCCACGCTGCGTAAACAGAGCGGGAATGGTCTTGGCGATGATGACGAAGTCGCGGCCGAGCGACCAGTTGTCGATGTAGTGAACGTCGAGGGAAACCCGGTGCTCGTAGCTGACATCGTTGCGCCCGCTGGTCTGCCAGTGCCCCGTCAGTCCGGGACGGAAGGCCATATAGGCCCAGATATGTTCGCCGTAGCGCGGCAATTCCTCGGCGGTGATCGGCCGGGGGCCGACCAGGCTCATTTCGCCGCGTAGGACGTTGATCAGCTGGGGAAGCTCGTCGATGCTTGATCGCCTCAGGATCTCGCCGACGGCCGTGATCCTCGGGTCATCCTTCAGCTTGTGCGTCGCTTCCCATTCGCTTCGTGCGGCCGGGTTGTTTTGCAGCAATTCGGCAAGCTGAGCGCTCGCATCAGTCTTCATCGTGCGAAATTTGAGGCATCCGAACGGCGCCCCGCCGAAGCCGATGCGTGTATGGGAATAGAAGATCGGGCCGCGATCGGAGAACTTCACGATCATTGCGACGAGCAGCAGAAGCGGCGAAAGCAGGATGAGGGCGGTGATCGCCATCAGGAGATCGAGCGCGCGTTTGGACGATCTGCCCGCGGCATGAGGCCGGGACGCATGGAGGTCGTCGCCTTTCGCAGACCGTCCGACACGCGACCATGACTCGAAACTGTGTGCTTCCCATGCCATTGGGGTCTCCAAAACTTTCGGATTAAGAACGGTTAAACTTTGCTGCACCGCACTCTGGTTGTCTGTTACCAAAGTCATAATCCTTAATAAATTCTTTATGCTACTAAATTGGCAGAATAGAATTTTGATCGTGCTTCGATCAAATTATTATCATTCTAAATCGCGATCCAATCTACATAGAGGTGATTAATCATCCGAGATTTATCTGTATTTTTTATATCGCTATTTCGGCAATTGCCGCTTTTTAATGCGTTGGCTTCCGGGCGGCGACGCGATTAAGTCATTCGATTGTTATTTCATCTCTTCCGACTTACGCTTCGGATTCCGATGTATTTTTGATTCTTTATTAAAATATATATTTTGATTTACGACGTTTATATGTTTCGTTTATTTGACTTGTCTGTGAATGTAATATAATTGCTGCAGTGCGGCATTAACTATGATCATTCGAGTACTCGGAGTTATGCTCATGGATGGGGCGACACAGGCATCGGATCGCAGGGCCGGCATCGGCAAGGTGGCGATTTCGGCGAGCGGCGGCATTCATCTCGACCGCCGCATCGTGCTCGATGATGAATTTCTATCCTGCCGGTCGAGCGTCCGGCGCTTCCGGCGCGGCGAGGTCATCGCAGGAGCCGGCGTCGTAATCGATATGTTCGCTCGCGTGCATACGGGGGTGGTCAGCGCAAGTACGATGCTGCCCGACGGCAGGGAATTCATTGTCGAGATCATCCCGAAATCCGGTCTGATCGGCGAGCTCGAGGTTCTGCGCAGGCAGACGTTGAGCCTCGAATACCGAGCCGCTTCCAACTGTGAGCTGTATTTCTTCGAAGGCCGCCTGCTGCGCGACATGTATGCCAGCGATCCAAGCTTTCGCGAGAAGGTCTTCTCCAGGGCGCTGGCGCGTATTTCGGAGCTTGAACTGCGGATCATTGCGAATGCTGCGTCGAGCCTGCAGTCGAGGCTGGCCAGCACGCTGCTGCGGCTGTCCGCTGTCTATGGAAAAGACGCGGCAAACAGCGGGGACGAGCTGATCATCTCGCAAAATGATCTGGCCGCAACGCTGCCGGCGTCCCGCGAGAAGGTCAATCAATGCCTGCGGCGCCTGCGGGAAGGCAAGATCATCGACGGGGGACAGGGCAAAATCCGCATTCTCAACCGAAAGGCGCTGGAGGCCTGTGCCAACGGCGCGGTTTCGGTGAAGTGATGCGCCCGCCGCTTTCCGAGGCCATCCGATCCATCGCAAGCGTCGGTCGTTTTCCCGACCCCGGCAAGGCGAAGATCGATCGCGTGGTCATCATCGACGACTACTCGGTGGCCAGAGGCGGTGCGACCGGCCTGGCGGTGCTCTCTGCCAGGCTTTTCCGCGGGCTCGATATCCCGGTGACCTATATTTGCGGAGACGACGCTGCCAATGGGGAACTCGTCGCACTGGGGGTCTCGATGGTCGGACTGAACAGCCGCGACCTGTTGAGCGCCGAGCGTGCGAAGGCGTTCGTCACCGGTATTCACAACGGCGCTGCTGTCCGCATGGTCGCGAACTGGATTGCTGCAAAGGATACCGCCAACACCATCTATCATGTGCATGGCTGGCACCAGATCCTGTCTCCCGCGATTTTCAGGGCGCTGATGCCGGTCGCCGGACGATGCGTGGTTCACGCGCATGATTTCTTTACTGCCTGCCCCAACGGCGCCTTTTTCGACTACCAGGCGCAGGAAATCTGCCTTCGACGCCCGCTCGGTGGAAGCTGCATTGCAACGGCTTGCGACAAGAGAAGTTATTCGCACAAATTGTGGCGTGTCGCCCGCGGCTCCAATATCCTCCGGCTCTTGAAGGATCAGGCCGATTTCGGCCGGATAATCCTGCTGCACGAGAAGATGGCGAGCTTTCTCGTCGGTGCCGGCTATCGACCCGAACGGCTGACGACGATCCGCAATCCCGTCGCGCCACTTTCGATCAAACGCATCGAGGCGGAGGCCAATGACGAGTTCGTGTTCATCGGGCGGCTGGACGAGGAGAAGGGCGTGGAGGACGCCATAGCTGCCACGCGCAGGGCCGGCGTCAGGCTGTGCGTGATCGGGGACGGGCCGTTGATGCCGGTGGTCAGAGCGTCGGGAGATCACGTCAGGGCCGTCGGCTGGCAATCGCATGCAGAGATCGGCCCGATCATCCGCAAGGGGCGTGCGCTGTTGATGCCCTCGCGCTATCCCGAGCCGTTCGGTCTCGTCGCGATCGAAGCGGCCAGGAGCGGTCTGCCCGTCATCATGTCACGCAGCGCCTTTCTCGCCGAGGAAATGGAAAGAGCGGGCATGGCGCTTGCCTGCGATACGGCAGATCACGGCGCCTTTGCCGATACTTTGGCGCGATTCAACCAAATGCCAGGGCAAGAGGTCCGCGCCATGAGCGAGCGGGCTTTCCTGACGTCGCCCGATCTCGCCTCGACACAGGAAGAATGGCGCGACGCGCTTCTTGCCGAATATCACAGCCTGATTTCGACGAATGTAGTTTCCGAGTTGACAGACGGTGCGGCGATACAAGGAGTATTCAGTTGACCCTTAAAGCAACAACCTCTCTTCCCGATGCGAGGGCATTTCTTGGTGATGCGCCCGTCATGGCGAAAAGACGGGTCGCCGAGGCCGGAAGCTCCGGCGAAACCGGGAAACTCCGGGTCGCCATCGTGCATTACTGGCTCGTTTCGATGCGTGGCGGCGAGAAGGTCGTCGAAGAGTTGTGCCGCATGTTTCCGCAGGCAGACATCTTCACCCTCGTCTGCAACCGCGATCGCATCAGCGATTTTCTGAAGACGCGCAACATCCGCACGTCCTTCCTGCAGAAGATCCCCGGCGCACAGCGGCATTACACCAAAATGCTGCCGCTGATGCCCTTCGCGCTCGAGCAGTTCGATCTGCAGGACTACGATCTGGTGCTCTCCAGCGAATCCGGTCCTGCCAAGGGCATCATCACTCGCGCCGACGCTCTGCATGTCTGCTACTGCCATTCGCCGATGCGCTATATCTGGGACCAGTTCCATGTCTACCGCGAAGGCCTTCCCTGGGTGGGCCGCGCCCTGATGTCGATCACCGCGCCCATGCTGCGCGCCTGGGATGTGACGACGGCCTCGCGGGTGGATACGTTCGTCGCCAACTCCGACTATGTCGCGAGCCGTATCCGCCGCTTCTACGACCGGGATTCCGTCGTCATCCATCCGCCCGTTGCGACCGACGATTTTGCGGTGGGCAAGGGAAAAGGCGAATTCTACCTCTATGCCGGACAGCTGACGACCTACAAACGGCCTGACATCGCCGTGCGCGCCTGCACCGAGGCCGGCCGGAAGCTGGTGGTGATCGGAGAGGGAGAGCAACTATCCTATCTGAAATCGATTGCCGGGCCGACCGTTGAGTTTCTCGGCCACCAGCCCTTCAACGTGCTGCGCGATCACCTGTCGCGATGCCGCGCGCTGTTGTTTCCGGGCACTGAGGATTTCGGCATTCTGCCGGTGGAAGCCATGGCATCGGGCCGTCCGGTGCTCGCTTTCGACGCCGGCGGCGCCAGGGAAACCGTGTCCTCTCCGCAGGTCGGCTTCCGTTTTGCCGAACAGACGACGGAAGCCCTGCTGGAGACGATGGCGGCGTTCGAAGAGGTCGAGGACGATATCGATCCGCATGCGATCCGCGCGCACGCGCTGAAATTCTCTTCCGCCGTGTTCCGCGATCGCCTGACCAATCTCATCGAGCTACGGCTTTCCAACCATGGCGACCGATCCGCCGCGGTCTTCGGAAGACGGCCGGGCTGAGGGCAGGGGCTGGAGCTGCCACGACCGCAACCGTCTCAACCCGCCGACGAGGAATATAGCAGATCATGTCAAGCGTATCTCAGAGGACGGCGACGGCAAGCATCTGGACGATCAGTGGAAAATTCCTCGCGCGGCTGCTCGATTTCGTCAGCCTGCTCGTTCTGGCGAGGCTTTTGAGCCCCGCGGATTTCGGCCTGGTCGCTATCGCAACCTCGGTGCTCGTCATCGTCGAGACGATTCTGGATCTGCCGTTGACGCAGGCTCTGATGCGTCAGCCATCGCCTTCCCAAGAGATGTTTGCCACCGCCTTCACCCTCAGCCTGCTTCGGGGGGCGGCCATCAGCCTGCTGATGATCCTCATCTCCTGGCCGATGGCTGTGATTTACGGCGACCCTCGGCTTTTTTCCCTTGTCGCCGTTCTCTCGATCGCGCCTGCCATGCGCAGCATGATCAGTCCGCGCATGGTGCTTTTCATGCAGCGTTTCGATTTCAAACGCGAGTTCGCGCTCGATCTCATCACCAAGGGATCGACATTGCTGTTCGGCGTCGGTGTGGCGGTGACGACAGGCAGCTATTGGGGATTGGCGGTCGGCGCCGTTGCAGGCCCGACCGCGGCGATGATCACCTCCTACGTCTTTGCGCCGATGCGGCCGGCGCTCAGCCTTTCGGAATGGAAACATTTCCAGGACATGATCAGTTGGAACACCGTGTCGCAGGTGCTGAATTCGATCAACTGGCAGCTGGACCGGC
Source organism: Rhizobium sp. CIAT894 (assembly GCF_000172795.2). Classification (NCBI taxonomy): domain Bacteria; kingdom Pseudomonadati; phylum Pseudomonadota; class Alphaproteobacteria; order Hyphomicrobiales; family Rhizobiaceae; genus Rhizobium; species Rhizobium sp. CIAT894. The sequence goes on along the minus strand of NZ_CP020947.1, from coordinate 3,498,755 downwards.
TGCTGCTGCCGCGTTTTACCGGCCTGTCGACGTTCGGCGCTTTCAGCGTCGCCGACAATATTGCCGGGATCCCCTACCAGACCTTCGTCGGGCCGTTGCTTCGCCCGCTGATGGCGGCATTCTCCACCGTCGAGGACCGCCGCAATCTGGTCGTTGCCTATCTGAAGGCGACGAATGCGATCACCTTCGTCGCAGCACCCGTTCTCATCGCGCTCGCCATGCTCGCCGCGCCGACCGTACGCATCCTCGTCGGCGAGAAATGGGCATCCGCCGCGCCGATCCTGCAATGGCTGTGCCTCGTCAGCCTGCTCGGTCTTCCCACGAACATCATGCCGGCATTGGCGATGGTTCTCGATAACACCCGTTCGCTCGCTTTCAGGATGTTTGCCGAATTCGCCGTCAGGGTGCCGGTCACCATCCTGGGCATCGCCTATTTCCAGGTGGAAGGCGCGCTCGGCGCTCGGATCATCGCTGTGCTCGTCGCCTATGCCGCGTCGCTCGTCCTCACCCGGCGGCTGATCGGCGCGAGTTTGGTCGCGCAGCTGAATTCTTTTTGCCGGCCGCTGGCCGCGAGCTTGCCGATGATCGCTTTCCTGCTCTGGGTACAGCCGATGCTCGCCCCTATGCCTGTCGGCTTCAATCTGATCGCCAGCCTCGCCCTTTGCGGCGGGACGGCAGCCGCGATCTTCTGGGCTTTCGCGCTGCTGCTGTGGCAGATCCTGGGAAGGCCCGACGGCATTGAGACCATCATCGTTCAAAGGCTGATGCCGCGGCGAAACGGGGTTCTCGCCTCATGATCGAGACAGGTGCAGCCCGGCGATTTGGTTTGGCGTTTTCGGAGAAACGGAATGCGTTACGGAATATCTTCTAGGGCTTTGGGTCTGCTCGTCGTTCTCGGTCTGGGAGCGTTGCCGGGCCGGCCGAGCGTTGCCCAGGAACCGCTCAATATCAATGCATACCAGCTGACGTTCGAGGAGAATTTCGACAGCCTCGATGTCTCGGCATGGGGAGAGAAAAGCTCCCGCTGGATCGCCCATACGCCGTGGAACGGCGATTTCGGCGATGCCCGTTTCACCGATCCGGCCCCCGGCTTTCCGTTTACCACCGATCAGGGAATTCTGAAGATCGAAGCGCGCAAGGGGGCCGACGGCACATGGCGCTCGGGCTTGCTGTCGTCGGTGAACCCGAAGGGGGAAGGTTTCTCGCAGCAGTTCGGCTATTTCGAAGCGCGGATGAAACTGCCGCCGGGCAAGGGCGTCTGGCCGGCCTTCTGGCTCATTGGCCTCGACCGGTCGAAATACACCGCCGAGATCGACGTGCTGGAATATTACGGCCGCGCGCCCTATGAATTCAGCATGGGCTTCCATATCTGGCGTCAGAGCCAGGGCGGGCAGAACTCCACCGGCGGCTATTGGAACAAGGTCCAGGACGGAATTTTGAACAGCGACTATCACACCTACGGTGTCGATATCCAAGCTGACAAGACGAGCTTCTACTTCGACCGTCAGTTCCTTTGGAGCTTCGACACGCCGAAGGAGTTCCACATGCCGTTTTATCCGCTGGTTAATCTGGCGCTCGGCTCGGGCTGGCCGATCGATGAAACGCCGAACCCTTCGATTTTGCTCGTCGACTATATCCACGTTTACAAGCGGAAGCCCGTCGACGCCGCGAATTGAGCAAAGGACGCGTCGTCAGCTATCCCTGGCGAACGAGGCTGAGGCCGGTTTGCGGATCGAAAAGATGTATTGCCTCTTCGTCGAAGAAGAGGATCAGTTTTTCGTTGTCGCGGATCGGCGTGCGCGGCGGCAGGCAAGCCATCAGCCGCTGGTTTCCAGCAAGGGCGGTGACGACGAGTTCCGGGCCGGTCAGCTCGGCGACCTCCAGGGTTGCCTTGAGCGACGGGCCGGCGCCGTCCGTGCGAAGGGCCTCGGGGCGGATGCCGAGGATGACGTCGCGGCCATTGACGGCGGCCTCGGCGAAGCGGGCCGGCAGGGGCAGGCTGGCATCGGAACCTGCAATCGCCAGCCGGCCATCGCGCACTGTCGCCTGCAGCAGGTTCATCGGCGGCGCGCCGACGAAGGTGGCGACATAAAGCGTTGCCGGGTGGTTGTAGATCTCCTCCGGTGTGCCCAGCTGCTCGATACGGCCGTCGCGCATGACGGCGATGCGGCTTGCCAACGTCATCGCCTCGATCTGGTCATGGGTGACATAGACCACCGTGGTCTTCAGCATCTGATGCAGCCGCTTGATCTCGGTGCGCATCTCCATGCGCAGCTTGGCGTCGAGATTGGAAAGCGGCTCGTCGAACAGGAAGACCTCAGGCTTGCGCACCAACGCGCGGCCGATCGCCACGCGCTGGCGCTGGCCGCCGGAGAGCTGGCTCGGCTTGCGATCGAGGAGGTTTTCGATCTGCAGGAGTTTGGCGGCGTCGCGCACGGCCTTGTCGCGCTCGGGCGTCGGGACCTTGCGCATTTCCAGGCCGAAGCCGATGTTCCGGTGCACCGACAGATTGGGATAGAGCGCATAGGATTGAAAGACCATGGCGATGTCGCGGTCCTTCGGATGTACACCGAGCACCGATCGCCCGCCGATCCTGACGTCGCCGCTCGTTGCCTCGGCAAGGCCGGCAATGATGTTGAGCAGCGTGGACTTGCCGCAGCCCGATGAGCCGAGCAGCACGAGGAACTCGCCGCTTTCCAGCGAAATGTCGATGCCTTTCAGCGTCTCGACCTCGCCATAGGTCTTGCGGATGTTTTCGATGTCGAGCGCGCTCATGACACGGGTTCCTGGGGAGATGACGGATCACCGTAGCTGCGGGGAAGGGTGGAAATGGCGCGCGAGGCGACCTGCGTCCCCGCCGCCAGGCAGGAGGCCAGCGGCTTACCATCTGCCAATGCTGCCAGGAAGCCGGCGTTGAAGACATCGCCGGCGCCGATCGTATCGACGACCTTGACGACGGGTGCAGCCCCCGACGCCGGCTGGCCGTCCGGCCCGATGGCGATCGCACCGTCCGGGCCGCGCTTGACGACGACGATTGCGCCCTCCGGCATATGCGACCTGATCTCACGGGCGGCGTCGATCGGATCAATGATGCCGGCAAGCGTCGTCGTCTCGACTTCGTTCAGCAGGGCGATGCCGCTGCGCGAAAGCCAGGCGCGGGCAGCCGCGCAATTTCCTTCGGTCCAGCCGTCGAGCGGCCAGCCGGTATCGAGCGCGACGGTGATGTCGTGGCTGTCGGCCCAGTCGAAGAAGGCGTCATATTCGCTCGCCAAGTCGTCGGTCAGAAAGCCGCCGCAGAGGAGCGCGTAGCCGCCGCGCAGCCTTTCGCCGTCGATAACGGCGAAGACGTCGGCGAGGCTGAAGCGCGGCAGGTGGCCGGTCGTCGTGAAGAAGGTGCGCTCGCCGTCCGGATGGGTGATGCCGACAGAAAGCGTCGTTCGCTCGGGGCGCACCGGCCAATTTTGGGAGCGGTGGCCGAAGGCCTCCGCCAGCCACCGGCCGAACTGGTCGCTGCCGATATTGGCGGCGATCTCGAATTCGATGCCGAGCGCCTGCCAGGCGAGCGCGCTGTTGCCGGCGGATCCGCCGACCCTGAGCTCGTCATGATCGACGATGATTTCCGTGCCGGCCTTCGGCCAGGGGGCGGCCGGTCCGAGGATGAGATCGACATTGACGTTGCCGATGACTGCAAGCGGCCGCATTCATTCGCTCCGGGTAATCTTGGTTGAACGGACCGGCGTTCCGGCATTCTCGACGCGGGCATCGGCAAAAGCGATCATCAGCCGCTGGGCGACCGGCAGCATGGCGAAGATCGCGGCAAGGCCGGTTGCCGGGGCAAAGCGGATCGCCACCGCGCCGGCGACCGGTTCCTGACCGGACGCATCGAACAGGACCACCGCGGCGCCGGTTTCGACGGCGGAACTCGCCATGACGGTCACGAGACCTGATGTCTCGTCCAGACCGCGGAACAGCACGACGCCGATTTCGGGCCCCAGCATCTCCATCGGACCGTGGCGCAACTGGCCGCCTTCGAGCGAAAAGCAGGGGCGGCGCGACAGCTCCGTCAATCCGAGCGCCAACGCCTCGGCGACACCCTGCAGCCGGCGGCCCGAGGTGACGACGGTCGCGACGTTTTCGAGTGCGGCGAGCGCGGCGGCGATGTCATGCTCTTCCGGAGCCCTGAGGGCGGCAAGTGCGGCCGTAGGATCTTCGCCGAGGGCGGCGAGGATTGCCAGGTGCAGGGCGAAGGTCACCGTCAGGCTGCGGGTGGCGGCGAAGGCGAGTTCGGTGCCACCGCTGCCAACCAGCGAGGGGGCGGTTCTTGCCAGGAAAGAGCCGGCTTCGAGGGTAAGGCCGAAGGTGTCCTCCGCGCCGCCGGTCTCGTTGAACCAGCGCAGGACTTCGGCGCTTTCGCCGGATTGCGAGGTGACGAAGATCGTCCTGCCGGCGATCGGCAGCGGCTGGCCGAGCTGTTCGGAGAGCGGCACGGCGATGGCGTCGATGCCGAGCGCGCGATAGAGCGGCTCGACGGCGCGGTTGACCGCATGCGAACCGCCCATGCCGATCAGGAGAAGGCGGCCGGTCTTCTTCAGCGAGGCGGCGGCTCTTGCCGCCATGGGTGCGGCGGCTTCATAAGAGGCGATGGCATCGGCGTGCTGGCGGGCCATTTCGCGGTCGATCGCCGCAAGCCCGGCGGGCCGGGTTCTTTCTGTTGTCATGTTCATCCCTTGACGCCGCCGCTTGTAAGCCCCGAAATCAGAGCGCGTTGCATGACGAGACCGATCAGCACCGGGGGCAGGGCGGCGAGCACGCCTGCCGTGGCGATCAGTCCGTAATCGGAAACGCGGCCGCCGGCGAGATCGGCAATGGCGACGGTGAGCGTTTTGGCGCGCTGGTCCGAGGTGAAGAGCAGCGCATAGAAGAATTCATCCCAGGCAAGCAGGAATGCAAAGAGGCTCGATGTCGCCACCACGGGGGCGGCGAGCGGCAGCGTGATGATCCGGAGCGTCTGGAACAGGCCGGCGCCGTCGATCATTGCGGCGGATTCGATCTCGCGCGGGATGGAATCAAAGCCCGATTTCATCAGCCAGGTGGTGAAGGGCGCCAGGATCGTCAGATAGACGAGGGCGAGGCCGAAGACGTTGTTCAGCATGCCGAGATGGGAGAGACCCATATAGAGCGGCACGGCGAGCGCCACCGGCGGCAGCATGTAGGTGGCGATCACCATCGACAGCGACCAGCCCACGGAAGGTGTGCGCGACACGGCCCAGCCGGCCGGTATGGCGAGCGCGATGGCGGCGATCGTCGCCATGCCGGCCACCTCGATGCTGTTGCGCAGCGATGAGGTGAAGGCGGCGCCGGCGCTGTTTTCCAGCGTCGACAGCAGGAGATGGTACCGCGAGAAATCCGCCGCCTGCGGCCACCAGCGCAGCGGCTTTGCCGCAAGGTCGGCGGCCGGCGAGATGCTCATGATGAACAACCACAGGATCGGCACCAGGATGACCGCAGCAAGCAGCAGCGCACAGAGGTGAATGAAAAATGAAAAGAGCGGGCTCCGGCGTTCCATCAGGCGGCACTCCCGGCGGTCTTACGCACCAGTGCGGCATAGCCGGCGGCAAGTAGCGTCACCAGCAGCGTGACGATCAGGGCCAGCGACGCGCCCGAGCCTGCCCGCTGGAAGGAGAAGGCTTCCTGGTAAACGAGGATCGACAGCGTGCGTGTGCTGTTGGCCGGCCCGCCGCGGGTCATGACCCAGATGATGTCGAACACCTTGAAGGCTTCGATGGTGCGCAGCACCAGCGCCACCATCAGTGGGCCGGCGAGATAGGGCAGGATGACGAAGCGGAAGCGGGCGAAAGGACCGGCACCATCGACCAGCGAGGCGGCGGTGATGTCGCGCGGCACGGCCTGAAGTGCGGCGAGCGCGATCAGCGCCACTAAGGGAAAATTCTTCCAGCAATCGGCGACGATGAGGGCAGCGAGCGCCGTGCCGGGTTCGCCGAGCCAGGAGCGATAGGCGTCGAGCAGGCCGAGCTGCGTCAGCGCGGCGTTCAGCGCGCCGTATTCCGGATTATAGATCAGCCGCCAGAGCGTGGCGTTGACGACGGTCGGCAGCGCCCAGGGCAGGATCATCAGGGCGCGCAGCGCAGTGCGGCCGCGAAATTGCTGGTTCAGCAGCAGGGCGGCGAGGACACCGATCACCATTTCTGCGGCGACCGAGACGATCGCGAACCAAGCAGTGGTGATCAGCGTACGCTGGAAATTCGAGCCGGAGAGCATCTTGGCGTAATTGTCGATGCCGACGAAGTTGCCCTCAGTGCCAACGAGCTTGGCATCGGTGAAGGAGAGGCCGACGGTGTCGACGAGAGGCCAGCCGATCACCGAGATCATGACCACGAGAAGCGGCAGCATTAGAAGCCACGCGCGGGTTGTCAGCCAAGTGCCCGACATCAAGGCGACCCTTTTCATTCATAGGTTCTGGAGGCCGGGCGGCGGGCGCCGCCCGGGGGTTCATGCCGGACCTAAAGCGCGTCGCGATCTTTCAGATTCGCTTCTTGCGCTTTAGGTCTTTGTTTTTACACATGTCGTTATCGCAAAACCGCTGCACACTTTTGCGCGACATGCTTTAGAGGCCGCTGTTTTCGGCGGCCGATTTCAGCGCATCCTCGGGAGAGGACTGACCGAGCATCGATTCCTGGATCGCCTGCTGCAGCGCGGTCGACAGCTCCTGATATTTCGGTGTCGTCGGGCGCGGATACATGGCGGCAAGGCCGACCTTGGCGGCGGAAATCAGCTCTTCCTGGCCCTTGGTGACTGCAGGGTCCTCATAGGAAGAGGCCCAGATCGGCAGGCTGAGCTTGGCGTAGGCGTTCTGTGTCGCCTGCGAGGTCATGAAGGTGATGTATTTCCAGGCCTCGTCGGGATGCTGGCTGGCGGAGGTGATGCCGAGGCCCATCGAGCCGTTGACGGCGGAAGCCTGGCTCTTACCGGCCACACCCGGTGCCGGCACGACGCCGACCTTGCCCGCCACCTTGCTGTCTTTCGGGTCGTTGGCCATGTTGTACATGTAGGTCCAGTTCAGCGCGAAAGCGGCATCGCCATTTTCGAAGACCTTGCGAACGTCCTCTTCCAGGAATTCCTTGGAGTTCGGATTGGTCAAGCCGGAGGCATAGCTCCCGACCATGTATTTCAGAGCATCGAGGCCGCCGCCGGCCTGGAAGGCGGGCTTGCCGTCCTTGAGGAAATCGCCGCCATAGGCGCTGACGAGCGTGGTATAGTCGCAGATCGCGGCTTCCGCCTGCGACCAGCTCCAGGCGATCGGGGTGGCGAGCAGGCCCTTGTCCTTGATTGTCTTTGCCTGCTCGGTTAGTTCGTCCCAGGTCTTCGGCGGCGCCTTGATGCCGGCCTTTTCGAGGATTTCCTTGTTGTAGAACAAGTATTTGGTATCGAGGATCCACGGCATGCCGTAATATTTGCCGTTATACTGCACGGTGGTCCAGGCACCCGGCAGCACGCCCTTCTTCATCTCGTCGGTGACGCGCGAGGAGACGTCGACCAGCACCTTATTGGTGGCGTATTCGGCCGGCCAGATGACGTCGAAGAGGACGACGTCATAACCGCCGCCGGAACCCTGCGCCAGTACCGTCTTATCGTGCAGGCCTTCATAGGGAACGAATTCGAGATTGACCTTGATGTCGGGGTTCGCCTTGGCGAAGGCATCGGTCATGGCGCGCACATCGGCCTCGCTGTAAGCGGCCTGCGCCATGAAAAGCGCGTTCAGCGTCGTCTCGGCGAAAGCATGCGGCGCAAGTGATGCGCCGATCAAGGCCGCACCCAGAAGCGTCTTGGTAAGGGATTTCAGCATTGCAGCCTCCAGTTTTGTGACATTTACGCATTGCCGAGGGCGGCCCTCCCGCCATCGGTCTTCGAGAAGGCACGTAGGGAAACGTGCCGATTGTCGTCTCGGAGCGTCGTCGGGGCCTTGTCCGGCCTCCTGCGTTCCCTGGAACTCTCCGGTCCCTTAATAAGTCAATTGTCTTGACTTATTACTTCTTCAACATTCTATTGGAGTCAAGAGGCAATTGCACATGAGCGACGTCAGGCCGATCCGGGCCAAGAGCGGCACCAATCACGAAGGCACCAGCGCACATAACCGGCGCGTGATGATCGATGCCTTGAGGATGAACGGTGCACTTTCACGCGCCGATCTGGCGCGGGCGACATGGCTGACCAAGCAGACGGTGTCGAATATCATCGAAGAACTCGAGCGCGACGGCCTCGTCCGTTCGCAGGCAGCGGTGCGGAAGGGCCGAGGTCAGCCCTCGACGCCCTATGGGCTCGTTCCCGAGGGCGCCTTCGCGATCGGCCTGCAGATCGACCGGCATGTGACGCGTGCCGTCGCGGTCGATCTCGTCGGCAGCGTTCTCGTGCGTGATGAGGCGGGCCTGCCCGCCGGAGGTCCGTCGGAAGGCGCGAAGGTCATCCTCGATCTGGTTGCCGGCGTGCGTGCAAAACTTGCCGGAATCGTCCAGCAGTCGGAAAAGCGGCTGGTCGGCCTTGGCATCGCCATGCCCGGCCCCTTCGGCGTCGCCGGCAGCGGTGACGACCCCTGGATGATGGAGGCCTGGCAGAAGTTTCCGCTGTTGGAAACGCTGACCGCCGGTACCGGGCTCGATGTCGGCCTGCAGAACGATGCGGCGGCGGCGGCGACCGCCGAGCGCATGGTAGGAGTTGCCCATGGCCTCGACCATGCCGTCTGCCTCTTCGTCGGTTACGGCATCGGCGCCGGCCTCATTCTGAATGGCGAACTCTACCGCGGCGCCAACGGCAATGCCGGCGAGATCGGCATGGCGCTGTTGTTTGCCGACGGTAAATCGACGCCGCTCGAACATCGCGCCTCGCTCGCCTCGCTCTACCAACACCTGTCGATCGATCCGGCCGATGCCGATCTGCACGCACAGATCAGCAACCTTGTCTCCAAGGGCGACCAAAGCATAGAGACCTGGATCGCAGCGGCGGCGGCGGACCTGCGCTGGAGCATCCATCTCATCGAAACGGTCTTCGATCCGCAGACAGTGATCCTCTGCGGCAGCGCCCCGGAGGCCTTGGTGAACCGGTTGATCGCGGCCATCGGCCCGCTGCTGCCCTCGATCGCCGAACGGCGTGGCCGGACGCTGCCGCGCCTGCAGCCCGGCATGGCCGATCCCTGGTCGGTGGCGCTCGGGGCCGCCGCCGGACCGATCAGTCGTGCATTCGATCCGCATTTTGCTGCAATTTTGAAGGATTCCCTCTGATTCAGGGGCTGAAACCGAGCGTTGCACAGCAGTGCAAGAGTTGAAAAATGGGGCTTCTTCGTAAGTGTCAAGCAACGATATCGGCGAATAACGACAGGCTGTCGCAATATAAGCAAATATTGAAAACCCTTGAAAATTATATTTATTCGAATATAAATATGAATGTTCGGCAGTGCGCTGGGGGTGGCTGGTGAGACTTCTCCAAATATAGTCTCGGCCGTGGCAAATAATATCCAAATGAAGGTTTTGTGACGGCGCGGTTTCGATCGTTGCATGTCATGTAATATTCATTGGCCGCGGCAATTTGAACCAGTTAATAGGGCGTGCGCCGAAAGTGCGCGTCCCTTTTACGTTCGAGGTTCTCATGCAAGCCAAGCTTCTCGGCGCCGTCGGCGCCCTTCTCGCTACAGCGTTTCTTGCTGGTCCCGCTGCCGCCGCCGATAAGACCAAGATTGACTTCTGGTTCGGGAATTCCGGTGACATCGCAAAGCGTGTCCAGGAACAGTGCGATCGCTTCAACCAGTCGCAGGCTGATTACGAAGTCGTCTGCACCAGCCAGGGCAGCTACGACGCGTCCCTGCAGAACACCATTGCCGCCTTCCGCGCCGGCAAGCAGCCGACCATCGCTCAGGTCTCCGACGCCGGCACGCTCGACATCATGCTTTCCGGCGCCTACTACCCGGCCAACCAGCTGATGACCGACATGGGCTACACCGTCGACTGGAAGGATTACTTCTCCGGCATCGCAAACTATTATGCGACGTCCAAGGGCGAGATGTATTCCTTCCCCTTCAACTCCTCGACCGCTCTGCTCTACTGGAACAAGGACGCCTTCGCCAAGATCGGCAAGGACCATGCTCCGGCCACCTGGCAGGAAGCCGGCGAAGATTTCAAGGCTCTGAAGGATGCAGGTTATGCTTGCCCGCTCGCCTTCGACATCTCCAACAACGAAGTCTGGCAGTATATCGAGCAGTTCGAAGCCGTTAACGGCGAAGCGATCGCGACGAAGAAGAACGGCTTTGAAGGTCTCGATGCCGAGCTGACTTACAACAAGAACCCGTTGCTCGTCAGCTACATCAAGGACCTCAAGTCCTGGTACGACAACAAGCTGGCTTTCATCAAGAACAAGGCCGTCGGCCAGACCTTCGTCGAAGCCTTCGCCGCCGGCGATTGCCAGGTCATCCTGACCTCTGTCGGCGACCACGGCAATATCGGCCGCACCGCCAAGCAGGGCATGAACTGGGGCGTCGCGATGCTCCCGACCTACGGCAATGCAACCCGCCACAGCTCTTATGTCGGCGGTGCTTCGCTCTGGGTTCTGAAGGGTCACACCGACGCCGAATACAAGGCCGCCGCTGCCTTCTTCAACTTCATCGCAAAGCCGGAAGAAGCCCTCACCTGGTCGACCGTCACCGGCTATATCCCGGTTCGTAACTCCGGCTTCGAATATCTGAAGAAGCAGGGCTTCTACGACAAGGCTCCTTATGCCGGCCGCGAACTCGCCATTCAGAGCCTGACCGCATCGCCTGCCGACGATACGGCTCCGCACGGCATCCGCCTCGGTGGCCTGCTGCAGGTCCGCACCGAGCTCGCCAACGGCCTGCAGGCTATCTTCGTCAACAACGCCGACGTTCAGGCTTCGCTCGACGGCGCTGCCGATCGCGGCAACCAGCTGCTGCGCCGCTTCCAGCAGACTTACAAGAACGTTCAGCTTCCCTGATCGACCGATATGAGCCGCACCCGGCCCGCCTTGCGTGCCGGGTGTGTCCTTGTACATTCATACCGGCTGCGGAGGCGAACTCGCCGCCCGTGCCTAACCAGGCCGAAAACCACCACCCATGGAAAAGCGCGTCACCTTCTCCTCGACGACGATCGGACTGCTCTTCGCGTTTCCGATGCTGCTGCTGATCTTCGTCTTCTTCTATTGGCCGAGTGCGCAGGCGCTCTATTGGGCGTTCACGCTCGAGCAGCCGTGGGGCGGCGGCAATGCCTGGGTCGGTTTCGACAATTTCAAGCAATTGCTCAGTGATCCGATCTATTGGGAGTCGATCACCCGCAGCATGATCTTCGGCTTCAGCTCGACGGCGATCGCCATGGGGATGGCGCTGATCCTGGCGCTTCTGACCGATCGTGAGCTGCGCGGCCATAAAATCTACCGGTCGGTCTTCATCTGGCCTTACGCGATTGCCGCGCCCGCTCTCGGTCTTGCCTTCCGCTTCATCCTGGCGCCGGAGGCCGGTCTTCTCTCCGTCATCAATCATGTCTGGCCCGGTCTCTGGAACCCGGCGCTCGACGGCAAGGACGCGATGATCGCCGTGATCATCGCCTTTTCCTGGAAATATATCGGCTATAATTTCATCTTCTTCCTTTCGGCGCTTCAGGGCATTCCGCGTTCGCTGATCGAGGCTGCCGCCATGGATGGCTCCGGGCCGTTGCGCCGCATGTGGGATCTCCAACTGCCGCTCTTGACGCCGACATTGTTTTTCCTGCTCGTCATCAACATCACCGAGAGCTTCCAGGATTCCTTCGGCATCGTCGACGTCATGACCCAGGGCGGGCCGGCACGGGCGACGGAACTCATGGTCTACAAGATCTATTTCGATGGCTTCAGGGGACTGGATTATTCGGGCGCGGCCGCCCAGTCGATTATCCTCATGGCGCTCGTCGTCCTTCTCACCATCTTCCAGTTCCGCTTCATCGAGCGGCGCGTGCACTACAAGTGAGGTCGCGGACATGATCGAACGCACGCCGATATTCAACTTTATCTGCTATACCATTCTCGCGCTCGGCATGGTGATCGCGCTTCTGCCTTTCGTTATCGTCATCATCGCATCGACGCTCGATCTGGAGACGGTCAACCGCGTGCCGCTGCCGCTGACCCCGAGTTCGCATTTCTGGGAAAATGCACAGGCTGCCTGGACGCGCGCCGATCTCGGCAACAAGCTGATCCACAGCATCATCTTCGCCACTGCGGTCGGCGCCGGCAAGGTCATCCTTTCCGCCATGGCGGCGTTCTCGATCGTCTACTTCCGCTTCCGCGGCCGGCATCTGATCTTCTGGATCATCTTCATCACGCTGATGCTGCCGCTGGAAGTGCGCATCGTGCCGACCTATTCGATTGCCGCCAATGCGCTGCAGCCTTTCCAGACGATCCTCGATATCACCGGAATTACCGCGCTGGTCGCCTGGGTGTCCGGCATCCAGATCAAACTCGAATGGGGTCTGTTGAATTCCTATACCGGCCTCGTGGCGCCGCTCGTCGCCACCGCGACCGGCACCTTCCTTTACCGTCAGTTCTACCTGACCGTTCCGGACGAGCTTGCCGAGGCGACGAAGATGGACGGCGCCGGCGCCGTCCGCTTTTTTATCGACATACTGCTGCCGCTGTCGCGGTCGAACATGATTGCGCTCTTCACCATCATGTTCGTCTGGGCCTGGAACCAGTATCTCTGGCCGCTGCTCGTCACCACCGATCCGAATTTCGGCATTGCGGTGACGCAGCTCAAGACCCTAATCCCGTCCGAATTCGGCCTGCCCGACTGGAACGTCGCCATGGCAGGCACACTTATCATCATGTCGCCGCCGTTGTTGCTCGTCATCCTGATGCAGCGCTGGTTCGTGCGCGGCCTTATCTCCACCGAGAAGTGAAGGAGCAGTCCTGTGGCACCGATCTCAATCCGTGATGTGAAGAAAAGCTACGGCAAGACTCCCGTCGTTCACGGCGTCGACCTGGAGATCCAGTCCGGCGAATTTATCGTCATCCTCGGTCCGTCAGGCTGCGGCAAGTCCACGCTGCTGCGCATGATCGCCGGGCTCGAGGAAATCAGCGGCGGCGAAATCGCCATCGATGGCCGCGTCGTCAACCAGCTGGAGCCGCGCGAGCGCGGCTGCGCCATGGTGTTCCAGAACTATGCGCTCTATCCGCACATGACAGTCGCCGAGAATATCGGCTACACTTTGAAGGTCGCGGGCGTTGCGAAGGCGGAGCGCAATCGGCGCATCGCCGAGGTCGCCAAGGCGCTCAGCCTCGAACCTTTCCTCGACCGCCGCCCGGCCGCTCTTTCCGGCGGCCAGCGTCAGCGCGTCGCCATGGGCCGTGCGATGATCCGCGAACCGAAGGTGTTCCTCTTCGACGAGCCGCTGTCGAACCTCGACGCCAAGCTGCGCATCGCCATGCGTGCCGAAATCCGCCGCCTGCACCGGCGCCTCGGCGCCACTTCGATCTTCGTCACGCACGATCAGACCGAGGCGATGACGATGGCCGACCGGCTGGTGGTGATGAACGGCGGCAGGGTGGAACAGGTCGGCACGCCGGAAGAGGTCTATCATCATCCGGTCTCGCGTTTCGTTGCCGGCTTCGTCGGCACACCGGCGATGAACCTGCTCGAAGGCACGATCAACGACGAGGGCGTCTTCGTTTACGATCAGAGCCGCAAGATCGCGCTGCCGCGCGAACGCGCCGCACCGCTGAAGGGCAAACGCGTCGTGCTCGGCATGCGCGCCGAGGCCGCCCGGCTGGTGGCCCCGGATGCGCCCGGCGCGTTGGTCGCGACAGCCGATTTCATCGAAGAACTCGGCGCCAGCCGCGTCGTTCATGCCGATTTCGACGGGCTGCCCTTTGCCGTGGCGCTGACCGAGGCCGTGATGGTGAAATCGGGTGATCCCATCGGCATCGCGATCGATCACAATGCAATCCACCTCTATGCCGCCGATACCGGCCGGATCATCGAGAACACGGCGGTGAACAGCGCCGCCGCCGTTCACGCCTGAGCGGCGTCAGCGGTGGATGGGGTCGATCCAGGGGACGTCTTCCGGTTTCTCGACCGGCTCGATATCCAGGTTGACCACGACCGGCTCCTGGCCTGAGCGGACGAGCACGCATTCCAGCGTCTCGTCGCGGCTGGCATTGATCTCCTGGTGCGGCACATAGGGCGGAACGTAGATGAAATCGCCGGGGCCGGCCTCGGCGGTAAATTCCAGATGCTCGCCCCAGCGCATGCGGGCCTTGCCCTTGACCACATAGATGATGCTTTCGAGATCGCCGTGATGGTGGGCGCCGGTCTTGGCATTGGCATGGATCGTCACCGTGCCTGCCCAGATCTTCTCGGCGCCGGCGCGCGCATTGTTGATTGCAGTGGCGCGGTTCATGCCCGGCGTTTGGGCCGTGTTCGGGTCGAGTGAATTGCCGGGGATGACCTTGACGCCGTGCTCCCGCCAGTCGATGTGAGAATGATCGTGGTCGCCGCTCATGCCTAGCCTCCGCATTGATCGGATCAGTCTAGGCGGGAGTATTGCGACGGCCAAGCGGATTTACCTCGATGCAGCAGAAAGAGCGGACCGATGAGCCACCTCCCGCAGATCGACTACGACACCGCTTCACCGGAAGTTCGGGCGGCGCATGACGAGGAAGTCAGGCTGCGCGGGCGCATGACCAACATGAAACGCACACTGTTACATTCGCCGGTCGCCCACCGCATCTATGCCGAATGGTTCACGCTGCGGGCCGAGCTCGATCCTGCCGTCAGCGACCGGGAGATCTGGATCTTCTCGCTTGCGATCTCGAAGGCGGCGAAATCGAAGATCGCCATTACCTTCTTTCGCCGGGCGCTGATCAATAAGGGCTTTGATCCCGATGCGCTTGATTTTTCCGACAATGAGGCGCTGCTCGAAGCCTTCGGCAGGGCGATCGTTGCCGATTCCAACGCCGTGCCGGCGGAACTCTGGGCGAGGCTGAAGCAGCGCTACGAAACCAAGGTGCTCGTCGATCTCGTCGCCTTTGCCGGCATCATGCTGGCGACCGCCGTTTTCAACAATGTCGTCGAGGTCGAGTTCGACGCCGAGCTTGAAGCCTTTGCCGAAGGCGCCGGTTCGGCCTAACCGCCGAGCGAAGCGATCGCCGCCCTGACGGCGTCGGCGCCGGGTCTGGTCGGCCGGTATTCCAGGCCGACGGCGCCGTCATAGCCGTTGGCGAAGATCCAGCCGAGGCGGTGGGCAAGGTCGATGCCGCCGGAGCCCGGTTCGTTGCGGCCGGGATGATCGGCGACATGAACGTGGAAAACACGGTCGAGACGGCTGTCGAGCACCTCTTCGGTGCGTTCGTCCATGACGGCGGAATGGTAGATGTCGTAGACGATGCCGATCTCGGTGCGGGCTACGTCGTCGATGATGTCGAGACCTTCGCGGGTCGAGTCGAGGAAATAGCCGATATGGTCGATGCGGATGTTGAGCGGCTCGACGCCGAGACGGACACCACTGCCAGCAAGAATATCGGCGCCGGCTTTCAGCGTTTCGGTAAGTGCCAGGCGCTGTTCTGCGCGGCTCAAGCCCGCAAGGTCGTTGCCGGCCTGGGCGATCAGTACCGGCACGCCGAGGCGCTGGGCGACGGTGACGGAATCGGCGAGGCCCTTCAGCCAGGCCTGCCGGTTGCCGGCGTCGGTCAGAGCGATCATCGGCTCGGCGACGAGGCTGGTGACGGCAAGGCCGGTTTCATCGAGCGCGGCTTCGATCGCGTCCAGATCCTTGTCGGTCCACCGCCAGAATTCGACCGCGGTCAGGCCGCCGGCCCGGGCGCGGCGGATGCGATCGGGAAAGCTGGCGTCCTCTTCGGCAAACAGCCACTCTATGCAGGCGGAATAACGGCGCATGCAAACTCCTCCTTGGTGTTGATGCAGGCTGCGATAGATCGGAGCCTGCCGCAATAGGCGTTCGGACGCTTGACGCCGGAATTCATTGGCGAAACACTCGGCCTTTCGGGCCGGACCACCGGCTGCCAGCGGAGGAAGACATGGATCTCGGATTGAAGGGAAAGATCGCCGTCATAACGGGTGCGTCGATCGGCATTGGGCTGGCAATCGCCGAGGGGCTGGCGGCTGAGGGCGCCAATCTCGTCTTGGCGGCACGCGGCGGTGAACGGCTGGAAGCAGAGGCTGCCCGCATCGCGGAGAAATATGGGGTCAGTGCCGCCGCTGTCGCCGCCGATGTAGCGACCGTTGCCGGAACCGAGGCGATCATTGCGGCGGCGGCCGAAAAAGGCGGTGCCGATATCCTCATCAACAATGCCGGCACCGGCTCGAACGAAACGGTCATGGAGGCCCCAGACGAGAAGTGGCAGGCCTATTGGGAGCTGCATGTGATGGCCGCCGTACGGCTGGCGCGCGGCATCGCCCCGCAGATGAAGCGACGCGGCGGCGGCGTGATCCTGCACAATGCCTCGATCTGCGCGGTCCAGCCGCTCTGGTACGAGCCGATTTACAATGTCAGCAAGTCGGCGCTGATGATGTTTTCGAAGACGCTCTCGACCGAGCTCATCAAGGACGATATCCGTGTCAACTGCGTCAATGCCGGCCTGATCCTGACGCCTGACTGGATCAAGACCGCCAAGCAATTGACGGCCGAAACCGGTGGCAACTGGGAGGGCTACCTGCAGAGTGTCGCCGATGAGCACGCCGCCTCCAAACGCTTCGGTACGCCGGAGGAGCTGGCAAACGTCTTCGTCTTCCTGAGTTCGGAGCGCGCGAGTTATTGCATCGGCTCGACCTATTTCGTCGACGGTGGCATGCTGAAGACGATCTGAGCGAGATTGCCGGCAAAGGGCGCGGCAGGCCGATCCTTATCGAGGCTGCCGCAGTCCTGTGGATGTTGCCGAGATAAGCTATAAATAATAGCTATTTTGTTGTATGTTCACGCTTTTGACGCTATTTGCCTGCTATTGGCAGGATAAATACTGCGATTTCCACAAGGCGACGACGATGCTGACGAAAAAGGGAAAATACGGGCTGAAGGCGCTGGTCGATCTGGCGCGGCTGGCGCCGGGAGAAACCGCCTTCATCAACGACATCGCGTCACGCAACAATATCCCGAAGAAGTTCCTCGATACGATCCTGCTCGAACTGCGCAATGTCGGCATCCTGCGTTCGAAGAAGGGCCCGGGCGGGGGCTATTCCCTGTCGCGGCCGGCCTCGGAAATCCGCATCGGCCATGTCATCCGCACGCTCGACGGGCCGTTGGCGCCGATCCGCTGCGCCAGCCGCACGGCCTATGAGGCCTGCGACGACTGCGCCGATCCGGCAACCTGTCAGGTGCGGCGCTCGATGACCGATGTCCGGGACGCGATCGCCGCCATTCTCGACAATATGAGCCTCGAACAATTCGTTTCCGACGGTGGCCGCATCGACGGCGACAAGGAAGAATTCCCGGTCTCGGCCGCCAGCTGAATTAGGCGCTGCCGACTTTCGAGCTAAATTCGCCTGCGGCGCGCAACAGTCTATCGCGCGGCAGCGAGAGCGTGTGAATGCGGGCGTTGCGCCAATGCCGGTCGAGATTAAGACCGATGCCGGCCGACGTTTCTCCCGCCAGTTCGAACAGTGCGGTTGCCGTGTCGAGCGCCATTTCCGCGGCCAGAATGGCGGCCGCCGAGGCGGAGAAATGTGCATCCGCCATCGCGGCCTCCACAGGATTGACCTGAGCGATATCGAGTTTGCGGCCGGCCCGTTCCAAGGTCGCTGCTGCCGTTTCGATACGGAGGGCGCGTTCGCCCAGCCGGGGAAGTATGTCGGCGTTGTCGCCGACCGCAGCCGTAAGGTCGGTCCAAGCGGCCCGCGCAATGCCCAGGCTGACGCCGGCCTTCAGCAGCAGGCCCAGCGAGATGCCGGTCGAAGATCCGGAGGAGGGGGCGGGCGCAATGGTATCGGCATTGACGTGAAGCGTGCCGACGATCGCCGTCGCCGATCCGTTGGTGCGCTGACCGAAGCCATCCCAATCGTCGACCACCTGCACGCCTTCGTCGCCGCTTGCGAGGTAGAGCGTCACCGGACGGCTGGGCGGCACGGTGGCGGCAGCGGCGATCCAGTCGGCGAAAAGAATGCCGGGCGCCTGCCGGGTACGCCCGCTCAGGCGATAACCCGGGCCTTCGGCCGTCAGTTCGGTGCCGTCGGCGAAAATAGCGCCCGCGAAACGGTCGCCTTGCAGTACGCGGGCAAACAGCGATGCCTGCAGATCCTCGGTCGCCTGGGTGCGGAGCGTCTCCAGCACGCAAAAATGGCTTTCCAGCGCTTCGCCGATCGAGGCGTCGCCCTCGGCAATGATCGCAACGATTTCGGCGAGCAGGGCATTCGACATATCGAGCCCTTCATAGTCGGGCGGAACGGTGATCGCCGTCAGCCCCGATATCGACAGCGCGTCGAGCTCGGCGTGAGGCAGGCTGCGGTTGATATCGCGTTCGCTCGCCTGATGCCGGAATGCGGCGGCGAGGTTGCGGGCCGTGGATATTGCCTCTTCTTCGCTTTCGATGCGGTGCGCGGGAGGCCTGAGGCTGTGATGAAACTGCGATACCGTTCCCACCGATCACCCTTTCCTACAGCGACTCCACGCATAGTGCTTTCCAACCGATCCGTTTTCGCGGCCGATGCGATCGATACAGCAGTGAGGGATTGCCCCACGCATGATAAGGCCGGTTTTTCTACAAAAGCCGAGTGGTTTGAATTTTCCTACCAGCTTGATCGCCTTGTCCTTCGCGCTATTTACGGTCAGCTGGGGCCTTCTTGATCGAGAAACATGATGAGCGACTCCCTTGCGCGCAACAGCGAGGTTTGGAAAATGGCACGCCAGCAGAGACCACGTCTGACGCTGGATATTGCCGCAGTTCCCACCTACGCGATCGGTGACATTCACGGCCGTTACGACCTGCTTGTTGAAGCCGAGGAGGCGATTTTGCGCGATGGCGCACGGCTGCCGGGGCGCAAGCTGATCGTGACGCTCGGCGACTATATCGACCGCGGCCCGCAATCGGCGCAGGTGATCGACCACCTGATGGAGCCGCCGCCTGATGGTTTCGACCGCATCTGTCTGGCCGGCAATCATGAGATCGCCATGCTCGATTATATCGATGGCTGGGCGTCCTATGACGACTGGATGCGGATGGGGTCGGCGCAATCGCTTAAATCCTATGGCCTCGATCCGGAGCATCTGCCGCTGGTCTTCCCTTCCGGCGTCCAGCTCGATGCTTTCATCCGCCATTCGTTGCCGCATACGCATGTCGATTTCATGCGGGCGATGCCCATCATGCTGGACACGCCGAGCGTATTGTTCGTGCATGCCGGCATCGATCCGGCACGGCCGCTTGCGGCGCAGACCGACGAGGATCTGGTGCTCATCCGCCACCGTTTTCTGGAAAGCCGGGTGCCGCTGCCGAAACTCGTCGTGCACGGTCATACCCCGAACGACGCGCCGGACATTCGGACCCGGCGTCTCAATCTCGACACACGCGCTTTTCGCAGCGGCAAACTCACCGTCGCCCGTCTGTGGCAGGGCCAGGTGCATCTATTTTCCACCTGACCAGGCTTAAACCGTTTCTCTCTCGACTGGTGCAGCCTCGACCGTCTTTTCAACCGGTTGCTTGCGGCGCCAGCCGCGCAGCACGACGTAGAAGACCGGCGTCAGGAACAGGCCGAAGATCGTCACGCCGAGCATGCCCGAAAACACGGCGGTGCCGAGCGACTGGCGCATTTCGGCGCCGGGGCCGGTGGCGATGGCGAGCGGCAGGACACCGAAGATGAAGGCGAATGCCGTCATCAGGATCGGGCGCAGGCGAAGGTGGCTGGCCTCGATGGCGGCCTCCACCGGTGACTTGCCTTCCTCTTCCGCCTGCCTGGCGAACTCGACGATCAGAATGGCGTTTTTCGCCGCCAAGCCGATCAGGACGATCAGGCCTATCTGCGTCAGGACGTTGTTGTCCATGCCTCTCAGCGAGACCCCGATCAGTGCGGCGAGCACGGCCAGCGGGACGATGAGAATGATCGCGAGCGGCAGAACCCAGCTTTCATATTGGGCCGCCAGCGCCAGGAAGACGAAAATGACGGAGAGGGCGAAGATGTAGACGGCGGTGTTGCCGGTATGGGTTTCCTGATAGGCAAGTTCCGTCCATTCGAAGGTCGTTCCGGGCGGCAGAATTTTGGCCGCCAGTGCCTCCATCTTCTTCAGGGCATCGCCCGTCGAAGTGCCGGGCGTCGGATTGCCTTGAAGCGGCACCGAAACATACATGTTGTAGCGCTGGACGAGCGCCGGGCCGCTGGAATCCTGAATGTCCATCAGAGTGCCGAGAGGCACCAGCGCACCGGTTGCCGAGCGTACCTTCAGCGCAAGGATATCTTCCCTGTCCATGCGGTATTGCCGGTCGGCCTGGGCGCGAACCTGGTAAACCCGGCCGAACGCGTTGAAGTCGTTCACGTAGGCGACGCCGAGGTTGATCGAAAGCGCATTGAAGATATTTGGGATCGGCACGTTCAGGAAGCGCGCCTTGTCGCGGTCGATCGACAGGAAATATTGCGGGCTGGCATCGGAGAATGTCGTAAAGACGCCGGTCAACCCCTCGGTCGTTGCCGCCGCCCCCATCATCTGGCGGGCAAGACCCAGCACGCGTGTCATATCGGGGTTTTCAAGGTCGGAGATCTGCATCTTGAAGCCGCCGGAATTGCCGACGCCGCGCACGGATGGCGGCGGGATGGCGATGATGAAGGCTTCCTGGATGCTCTGCAGCTTGCCGAAGAGGTCGCCGATGATCTTGTTGGCGTTTTCTCCGCCTTCCTCGCGTTCGGCGAAGGATTTGAACGGAACGAAGACCACGCCCGCATTCGAGGCATTGGTGAAGGTCGCCCCGCTGAAACCGGCAAACTGCACGGCGTTGCCGACACCGGGCACGGTTCGGGCGATGTCGCCCACCTGTTTGACGACGGCATCGGTCCGCGCAAGCGAGGCGCCGTCGGGAAGCTGCACCACGACGATCGCGTAACCCTGGTCCATGGTCGGGATGAAACCCGAGGGCACCCTGGTGCTCATGTACCAGGTCGCGCCGAGAAGGGCGGCGAAGGCGAGCATGGAGCAGGTCAGGCCCACCCAGCTTCTGACAAGGTGCCGGACAATCCAGGAATAGCCCGAGCTCATCCGATCGAAGCCGCGATTGAAGCCGTTTGCAAGACCTGATCCCAAGCGTGACGCGATGCTCTTGCGCTTGGTCTCGTGATCATGGGCTTTCAGCAATATGCCTGCAAGTGCCGGCGAAAGCGTCAGAGAGTTCAATGCCGAGATTGCTGTCGTGACGGAGATCGTCACCGCGAACTGCCTGTAGAACTGGCCCGAGATACCGGGGATGAAGGCCGTCGGCACGAAGACCGCGATCAGCACCAGCGAGATCGCCACAACAGCGGTGCCGACTTCATCCATCGTCACGTGGGAGGCCTGCTTCGGCGACATGCCGCGCGCCAGATTGCGTTCGACGTTTTCCACCACCACGATCGCGTCATCAACGACGATGCCGATCGCCAGCACCAGGCCGAACAGCGTCAGCATATTGAGCGAGAAACCGAAGGCGAGCAGGATGGCGAAGGTGCCGATGAGCGAGACGGGAATGGCGACGATCGGGATGATCGCGGTCCTCCAGGATTGCAGGAAGACGAGAACGACGATCGCCACCAGGATGGCCGCTTCGGCGATGGTTCTGTAGACCTCGTCGATCGAATCCGAGATGAATTCGGTCGTGTCGTAGACGATGCGATACTCCAGTCCCTCAGGGAAGGTCTGGGAGATATCCTTCATCAGCGTCTGGACCTGGTGGGCCGTATCGAGAGCGTTGGTTCCCGGCCGGGCGAAAATGCCGAGAGCGACCGCAGGGTCGTTGTTGAGGTAACTGTTGGTGACGTAGTCCTGCGCGCCGAGCTCGATTCGGGCGACATCCTGCAACTGCACCAGCCTGCCCGCTCCCGTCGATTTGACGATGACATAGCGGAATTCGCGCGCATCGGAGAAGCGCCCGTCCGTTCGCACCGTATATTCGAAGGCGTTCCTACCGGTCACCGGCGGCGCGCCGATCTTGCCGCCCGATACCTGGACGTTCTGATCCCTCAAAGCGGAGACGACGTCGTCGGACGTCATGCCGTAGGCGGAGAGCTTTTCCGGATCCAGCCAGATGCGCATCGAATACTGCCGCTCGCCGAAGATCTGCACGTCGCCGACACCGTCCAGGCGCACGAGCACGTCGCGGATGCGGTTGCGGGCATAGTTCGAGACATAAAGCTGATCATAACGGTGCGAGGGCGACAGGAGGTGCACCACCATCATCAGGTCAGGTGAGCTCTTGTCGGTGGTGACGCCGAGCCGCTGAACCTCCTCAGGAAGACGGGGCAGCGCGATCGAAACGCGGTTCTGGACAAGCACCTGCACCTTGTCGAGATCGGTGCCGAGCTTGAAGGTGATCGTCAGCGACATGGCGCCGTCGGCGCTGGAATAGGACGACATGTACAGCATGTCTTCGACGCCGTTGATCTGCTGCTCGAGCGGGGTCGAAACGGTGTCGGCGATGGTCTGCGGGTCGGCGCCCGGATAGGAGGTGCGCACGACGATGGTCGGCGGCGCGATCTCCGGATATTGGGAGACCGGCAGCTGCGTATAGGCGATGCCGCCGACGACGAGAAAGAGGATCGAGATGACGGCCGCAAAGATCGGCCGGTCCACGAAGAAATGGGCGAATCTCATTGTCCGCTCTCCGCGTTTGCGGATTCGGGCGGAGTGTCCTGCCGCTCCTGCGGCAGTTCGCTCATCTGCGGCGTGATGGTCGAACCCGGTCGCGCCCGCATCAGGCCGTTGACGATGATCGTCTCGCTGCCGTCGAGGCCTTCACGGATGACGCGATAGCCGTAGAGCCGAGGTCCGGGCCGTACCGGCTTGGTCGAAACCTTGCCTTGCGCATCGACGACATAAACGACGCGTTCATTCTGGTCCGAGCCGATCGCCTCGTCCGGGACGAGAATGGCCTTGTAGGTATTGGAAGCGGCGACCTGCACACGGCCGAACAAGCCCGGCTGCAGCACGAGATCGGGATTTGCAAGCCGGGCGCGGATGCGGATGGTGCCGCTCTCGTTGTCGACCCGGTTCTCGGCGAAATCGAGTTTCCCCATGAAAGGTTTGGCCGTGGGGTCGGAAATCGTGACGGATACGTCGACGCCGCCGCCGCCGAGCTGCAGATCTTTGCCCTGCTTGCGCGCGGTGTCGGCGAAATTCAGCAGGCGGCGCTCGTCGACATCGAAGTAAAAATCGATCGGATCGAGGGAGACGATCGTGGTGAGTACCGTCTGGTCGGCCTGCACGAGATTGCCGGTCGAGAGCAGGCGGCGGTCGATACGGCCGCTGAGCGGCGCCTTGATCTCGGTATATTCGAGGTCGAGAGCGGCGCGATCGGCGGCGGCCTGAGCGCCGCGGACATTGGCCTGGGCGGAATCGAATTCGCGGCGACGATCGTCCAGCGTCTGCGCGGATTGGCTGCCGCTCGAAGCGAGCGACTGGGCGCGCTTGTACTGAGCATCGGCGAAGACAAGGGTGGACTGCGAGGCTTCGAGCGTGGCCTTTGCCTGGTTGAGCGCGGTGATGAACGGCCGCTGGTCGATGACGAAGAGCAAGTCGCCCTGTTTGACCAAGGCGCCGTCCTCGAAATGAACTTCCTGCAGGTATCCGCCGACGCGCGAGCGGACGGAGACTTCGTCGACCGGTTGGAACCGGCCGATGAATTCGTCGTTATCAACGACATCGCGCACCACCGGTTTTGCGACGGTGACGGGAGGAGGAGCAGCCGGTGCGCCCTGCGCCATCGCGGCCAGAGGCATGAACGTGGCGATGCAGCCAAGCGCCAACATCTGTCGAAGCACGTAAGTCATACCGGTCCTCCAATCTCGACGGCCGATCGACTGCCGACGAAGCTAAGATGAAGTGATGCTAGTCAGGTCTTTGCTTTGGACGAAGGCCTCGGCCCCCGCGATTTCCCCCGGTGTCCAATCCTTGGAAAGGAAGGCCGGCACGCAATGCACATCGGAAAAATCGTAACGCTATGGAACTGGATATAAACGGCAGCGGCGAAAAATAGCAAATGCCAATTGGCTGCGGTTGCAGAATCCGTTCAAACTTCATGGGGCACGTCAGCTCTCGACGATCTCGTCGCGGCCGGGCGGCAGGACGGCAAGCTCGGCCCAATCGAGCTCCTGTTCCAGCATGTGGAAAACATCGTCGTCGATCTCGCCGGCATGGCGCATGGCTGCCAGTTTACGGCGTTTGGCGGTGATGACGCTGCGGCTCTGCCTGTCGAGCCTGCTGACTTTGCGCGGGTGTTTCCCGTCGGCGGCGATCTCACGCTCGGAAGTATAGACTTCGCGCAGGATGCGGGTGGATTTGTCCTCGCCGCCGGCGAGCTCTGCCAGTGCTGCGTCGATCAAGATGACTCGGGTCCTGGTGAGATCGCGCTCCAGGGAGGTGTCGGGGTTGAATTTCCGGAAACGGATCAGCGGCCCCAGAGGCGGCGTCGAAAAGCACCGGCGCGATCAACAGCGCCAGCGCTAGCTGAGGATCGATGGCGACCCCGGGCCCCCAGGGTACGGCTGCAACGATGATGCCGGCGATCGCCAGCATCGTGGGATAAGGGACGCGGAATTTCCTGGAGAATTGCAGGAAGACGATCGCCACCAGGAGCAGCGTCAGCATGCTTTCGAAGAATGCCAGCCCTCCTGCGCACCTCCGGCGGAGGCAATCGCTACCCGAAATTAGGGCCGAAGCCCGGCTGCGACCACTGGACGGAAGTCTTGCATCCCGGAGAGAGACGACGATTGCGAGCGTCCTGGCCGCAGCTGCGGCATTTTGGCTGTGCCTTCGAAATCCTTCGGCCGCACCCTTGCGCGGTCGGCATGCTCAATATATCTACCGATATCATAAGTATGCTTATAAATTGACGATCGCAGGTCTCCATGAGCGCCACGCCAACCCTCGGCTTCCTTCTCCACGACGTCGCACGGCTGCTGCGCAAGCGGTTCGAGCAACGCGCGAAGTGTCTGGGGCTGACCCGGTCGCAATGGCAGACGCTGGCCTATCTCTCGAACAATGAAGGCATCCACCAGAGCGGCCTTGCGGAAATCCTCGAAGTCGAGCCGATCACGCTGGTGCGCATCCTCGACAAGCTCGCCGAGCGCGGGTTGATCGAGCGCCGCCAGCACCCGACCGACCGGCGCATCTGGCTGCTCTATATGCGCGATGAGGCGCACCCGCTGCTCGCTGAAATGCGCGAGCTCGGCGACACCACCCGCGCAGAAGCGTTGCAAAGCGTGTCGGCCGAGCAGCGTGAGCAGCTTTATCAAATTCTGTCCGTAATGAAGACGAACCTGGTGCAGGCTTGCCGAACACCGGTCGAAGAAAATGAGATGAACGATGGCTGATAAACCCTCCCTCCGCGTCGTTGCCGACGCCGATGCCAAGACATCTGTCGAAGAAAACCAAGCCAAACAGCAGGAAACGGTAGCCGAAGCGCCTTCATCCAATTCAGCGCCGGCTGCCGCCGTGGCTGCGCCTGGCGGCAACAAGGTCCGCCGCCGGCGCAGTCTCACGCGCCCCGTCCTTTTCGCCCTGCTACCGGTGGCGCTGGTCGTCGGCGGCTACTATTACGTCAATGGCGGCCAGGTGATGTCGACCGACAATGCCTATCTCCAGGCCGACATGGTTGGGCTCACCACCGACGTCTCGGGCATCGTCGAGAAGATCGACGTGCATGAGAACGAGGCGGTCAAGGCGGGGCAGGTGCTCTTCAGCCTGAAGGCCGATTCCTTCAAGATCGCGCTCGACGGCGCCAAGGCGCAGCTCGGCGTGCAGCGCAACCAGATCATGAACCTCAAGGCCAGCTACCAGCAGTCGCTCGCCGAGATCACGCAGGCCCAAGCCGACATTCCCTATTACCAGGATCAGTTCGACCGGCAGCAGAACCTCGTCAACAATGGCAGCGCGACGCAATCGGCCTATGACGAGGCCAAGCACAATCTCGAGGCTGCGCAGCAGAAGGTTGCCGTCGCCAAGGCGGAAGCCGCAACGACACTCGCCCAGCTCGGCGGCAGCGCCGACCAGCCGGTCGAGGAAAATCCGCTCTATCTGCAGGCCAAATCGCAGGTCGACAACGCCCAGCGCGAACTCGACCACAGCGTCGTCAAGGCGCCGTTTGACGGCATCGTCACCAATGTCAACGCGCTCCAGGTCGGCTCCTACCTGCAGGCTTCGCAGCAGGCCTTCTCGCTTGTCGCCACCGATCACCTGTGGATCGCCGCCAGCCCGAAGGAAACCGAGCTGACCTATGTCAAAGCAGGCCAGACCGTCGAGATCTACGTCGACACCTATCCCGGTGTGACGTGGAAGGGCAAGGTCGAGAGCATCAGCCCGGCCTCCGGCTCCAGCTTCTCGCTGCTGCCGGCGCAGAACACCACCGGCAACTGGGTGAAGGTCGTCCAGCGCATTCCGATGCGCGTCAGCATCGAGGATGCACAAGGCAAGCCGCCACTTCGCGTCGGCATGAGCACGGTGGTCGATGTCGATACCGGCCATATCAGAGGCCTGCCCGACTTCGTCAACAAGCTCCTGGGGCGGTCTCAGGTCAAGGATCATGAGTAACGCCTCCGCATCTTCGGCGAGCCCGGTCGCCAATCGCGGCGCGATCACGGCCTGCGTCATCCTCGCCGTCATCATGCAAGCGTTGGACACAACGATCGCCAATGTGGCGCTGCCCTATATCCAGGGCAGCGTGTCGGCCTCCGCCGACCAGATCAACTGGGTGCTGACCTCCTACATCGTCGCGGCGGCGATCATGACGCCGCCCTCCGGTTTCCTCGCCGCCAAGTTCGGCCGCAAGCGCGTGCTGCTCGTCGCCATCGCCGGTTTCGTGGTTGCTTCGGTGCTCTGCGGCCTGGCGCAATCGCTGAACCAGATTGTCGCCTTCCGCCTGCTGCAGGGACTGTTCGGCGCATCGCTGGTGCCGCTTTCCCAGGGCATTCTTCTCGATATCTATACGGTGGAGGAGCGCGGCTCTGCCATGGCGCTTTTCGGCGTCTCGGTGATGGTCGGGCCGGTCCTCGGGCCTGTTATCGGCGGCTGGCTGACCGACAATATCAGCTGGCGCTGGGTGTTCTACATCAACGTGCCGATCGGCGCGCTTGCTTTCGCCGGTATCGTCATCTTCGTTTCGGAAACGAAGAGGGATGCGCTCGCCAAGCTGGACTGGTTCGGCTTCGGGATGATGAGCCTGTTCATCGCCTCGCTGCAGCTCTTCCTTGACCGGGGCGAGCAGCTCGACTGGTTCTCCTCCGGCGAGATCATGCTCGAAGCGATTGTCTGCGCTGCCGCCTTCTATCTGCTGCTGGCGCATACGCTGACGGCAGAGAAATCCTTCGTCAATCCGAAGCTGTTCCTCGACCAGAATTTCACGGTCAGCATGATCTTCATCTTCGTGGTCGGCGTTACCTATCTCGCCTCGCTGGCGCTGATGACCCCCTATCTGCAGACGCTGATGGGCTATCCCGTCATTACCGCCGGCATCGTCATGGGGCCGCGCGGGCTCGGCACCATGCTCTGCATGTTCATTGTCGGGCGGCTGATCGGCAAGGTCGATACGCGCGTGCTGCTGGTGCTCGGTCTCGGCCTGACTGCCTGGGCGATGTACGACATGACCGGCTGGACGCCGGATGTTTCGCAATGGACGATCGTCTCGGTCGGCTTCATCCAGGGCGCCGGCCTGGGCTTTCTCTTCGTGCCGCTGACGACGATCGCTTTCGCGACGCTGCCCGCCCATATGCGCGGCGACGGCACCGGCCTCTACAATCTGTCGCGCAACATCGGCTCGGCGGTCGGCATCTCGATCGTCTCGGCGCTGATCGTGGAGAATACGCAGAGCAATCATGAATCGATCGCGGCCTATGTGACGCCGTTCAACCATGCCTTCAATGCCGTGGCGGCGCAGGGGCTCAGTCCGGTGACAGCAGCCGGGCGCGCTTCGCTCAACGAACTCATCACGCTGCAATCGACGATCATCGCCTATATGGACGATTTCAAGCTGTTGATGCTGATGTCGCTCGCGGTCATTCCGCTGGTGCTCTTGCTGCGCAAGCCGAAGGCGGCGCCCGCCGTCGATCACAGCGCCGTCATGGAATAGGCTCTGGCCTTTCACGCAATTCCGGACGCAAACCGCTGCACACTTTGCTGGAATTGCTTAACGGAACGGCTTGCTGAGATAACGCGACCCCTGAATGCCGAAGCGCCATGGCACCTCGGCATTTTTGGTGATACCGATGCGTTTTCCCGAGATGATCGGGGCCGGCATGGACGGCGTCAGCGCATAGGGTAGGCGGTCGAGCAGCCTGTCGTTGATCTCGATATCGATGCCGAGCGCCTGGCAGAGTTTGCCCGGGCCGCTGCAGAGCGCCGTCAGCATGTCGGTGCCGCGTCGCTCCATCATCTGAGGGATTCCGATTTCCGGCTCAAGGGCGCGGATGAGCACGGCCGAGCCCGGATGGCAGACGAAGTTCAGGCACCAGTACATGCCGTAAATGCGGTAAATATAGACGTTACCGGGCCGGCCGTACATGGCGCCGTTGCGCTGGGTCGGGCCGCGGAAGCTGTGCGAGGCCTCGTCATCGGGGAAATAGGCTTCCGTCTCGGTGATCCGGCCGCCGGCGCCGTCGACCGTGAGATGGCAGCCGAGCAGATCACGGGCAACGGCGATCGCGTCGCGCTCGAAAAACGCCCTGAGGCTTTCGCCGGTGAGCGCGCCGGCGCCGGTCGCGCCCGATATCATTCCACTCTCGGTCATGGCCGACGCAGATAACATCCAGTGCATCCGCCGTCATCCCGAAATCGCTTCATGCTTTGGGCCCACCCGCGTCAGCGGCCGGCATTCGGATCGCGCATCGGGATCGAGGATGATGTGACTGAGACCGGGTCGCTCGCCGGGAAGGAATCTTCCAGGCCTTCCTCCAGCTCTTCTTCGAGCAAAGCGGGATCCTTGCCACGTGCGCCGTCGCCATGGACAGGTTCGATGGCTGCCGCAAGCAGGGTTTTGGCCCGCGAGACGGCGTTATCCGCGGTCAGTTCAGGCTTGCTCCGCAGCGTCACGGCAATGCTGTCTTCACCTTCGCCGCCGAACTCGACAACGAAGCCGTCTTCCGTCTGGTAGACGGTGATATCGTTGAGTGCCATGGCCGCTCCCCGGAAACGCTCATATTAGCAAAGCGCGTTTTGCGAATTTTGTCGAGCGAAGACCTTCACCAGCCAGTCGATGAAGACGCGTACGCGCGGTGAAAGCTGGCGGTTGCGCGGGTAGAGCAGGGAGACCGGTGTCGGGGTCGGCGGAAAATCCTTGAGCACATGGATCAGCGTTCCCTCGGCAAGATCTTTTTCAGCGTGATAGCGCGGGATTTGGATCAGGCCGAGGCCCATCCTCGCCGCTGAAATGTAGCTTTCGGCGGCGTTGACGGCGACGGTGGCGGGAATGCGGATCTCATGCAACACGCCGTCGACGGTGAATTCGAGCGGCAACTGGCTGCCGGTGCCGCTGGAGCGGAAGCCGACCATGCGGTGGCCGGCAAGCCGGCCTGGATGCTGCGGCAGTCCATGGGCGGCGATATAATCAGGCGAGGCGAGGGTGATCTCGTCGAGCATGGCGACACGTCTGATGATCATGTCGCTATCGCCGGGCGTGCCGGCGCGCAGCACGCAGTCGATGCCTTCGCGCACGAGATCGACCAGCCGGTCGCCCTCGCTCATGTAGAATTCGATCTCGGGATAGGTTTGGAGAAAAGACGGCAGGCTCGGCAGCACGAAATGGCGGGCGAGGGTGCCGTGCACATCGACGCGCAGCAGGCCCTTCGGCCTGGCGCCGGCAAAGGCGCCTTCGGCATCCTCGATATCGGCAAGGATCGACAGGCAGCGCTGATAATAGGCTTCGCCATCCAGCGTCGGGCTGACATGGCGTGTCGTGCGCTGTAGCAGGCGCACGCCGAGACGCGCCTCGAGCTGCTTCACCGCATCGGTGACGGTCGAGCGCGGCAGGCCGGTGTCTTCGGCGGCAAGGGTGAAGCTGCGACGCTCCACGACTCGGCAAAACACCCGCATGGCATCGAATCTGTCCATCTATTTGTTCGCCATTCCCGGATAGTAATGCCGAAATATGCATGATTATCCGTCGAAGGAAAAGGCGCATCTTTCCCTCATCGAAACGCGATGAAGGAGAACGGCAATGGCTCCCAACGAAAACGGCAAGGTCGCACTGGTCACCGGCGCTTCCCGCGGCATCGGCGCGGCGGTCGCCAAACGCCTCGCCA
Source organism: Rhizobium sp. CIAT894 (assembly GCF_000172795.2). Lineage (NCBI taxonomy): Bacteria > Pseudomonadati > Pseudomonadota > Alphaproteobacteria > Hyphomicrobiales > Rhizobiaceae > Rhizobium > Rhizobium sp. CIAT894. The sequence goes on along the minus strand of NZ_CP020947.1, from coordinate 3,468,304 downwards.
AGGACGGTTTCACCGTCGTCATCAATTACTCCGGCAATGCGGCTCCGGGAGAGGAACTCGCCCGGGAGATCGAGCAGGCCGGCGGCACGGCGCTGACTGAGAAAGCCGATGTCAGCGATGCGCAAGCCGTCCGCCGCATGTTCGATGCCGCGGAAGCCGCCTTCGGCGGTGTCGACGTTCTCGTCAACAATGCCGGCATCATGATGCTTTCCTCGCTTGCCGAGGCCGATGATGCCCATTTCGACCGCCAGATCGGCGTCAACCTCAAGGGTACGTTCAATACGTTGAGGGAAGCGGCCAAGCGACTGCGCGACGGTGGCCGGGTCATCAACTTCTCAACCTCGGTCGTCGGGGTGAAGCTCGAAACCTACGGCGTCTACGCCGCCACCAAGGCTGCTGTGGAAACGCTGACGGCGATCATGGCGAAGGAGATGCGTGGCCGCAATATCACCGTCAACGCCATCGCACCCGGTCCTGTCGCCACGGACCTCTTTCTCAACGGCAAATCGGAAGAGCTTATCGCCCGCATGGCGAAGATGAACCCACTGGAGCGCCTCGGCACGCCTGAAGACATTGCCGCAGCGGTGGCCTTCCTCGCCGGCCCGGACGGCGGCTGGATCAACGGCCAGACGCTGCGCGCCAATGGCGGGATGGTCTGACAACGAACCGACGGCTGTTCCTAGAGCGTGTCGCAGCTTACGTGATTCAGGATTCCATTGAAGCTTGCTTTGTGGTTCACTTGTGCATGGAAGGAGATCGACCATGGGCAAGCCGCATCCGTTAGAGTTGCGTGTGCGAGTGGTTGCGTTTGTAGAGGAAGGCAATAGCCATCGCGAAGCCGCCCGTCATTTCCGGGTATCGCCGCGGTTCGTCAACAATATGATGATCTTGCACCGGTCGCAGGGCTCGGTGGCGCCGGCCAGGCAGGGCCATGCAGCAGGCGGCGGTAAATTGGCGGCGCATAGCCAATGGATTGTCGCGCGTGTTGCCGTCGATGGCGATGTGACGCTGGACGAATTGTGTTTCGAACTGGCCGGACGCGGTGTGATGGTCCATTGCGCCACGATCGGTCGGTTTCTCCAACGGCTTGGGTTGAGCAATAAAAGAAGCCTCATGGCCAGCGAACAACTGCGACCGGAGATCGCGCAGGCTCGTGACCTGTGGATCAAGCGACGTCGGCGCTTCTTCAACAAAGCATTGGCCCGGCTGATTTTTATCGATGAAACATCGACCAATACCAAGCTGACCAAGCGCACCGGACGGTGTCCCAAAGGCCAGCGCTATCGGACCCATGCGCCATTCGGCAAATGGAGAACTCAAACCTTCATCGCCGGACTGCGATGTCACAGCTTGACTGCGCCGTTCATCGTCGATGCACGGATGAACGGACGGATCTTCGAAGCCTGGATCGAAACTCAACTCGCTCCGACATTGTCGAGGGGAGATGTCGTAATTCTCGACAATGTTGGCTTCCACAAGAGCGAGCGTGCCGCACAACTGGTCAAGGAGCGGGGAGCGTGGCTGCTGTTCTTGCCGTGCTATTCACCCGACCTCAACCCCATCGAGATGGCATTCTCCAAGCTCAAAACCTTACTACGAAAACGCGCCGCACGAAGCTTCGATGCAATAACAAAAGCCCTCGGTGAAATTGTCGGCCTCTTCTCGGTCGACGAATGCCTGAATTTCTTCAGAGCAGCCGGATATGAGGCTGAATAAGTGCGACACGCTTTAAGTGACGCCGATTAGGGTAAAATCGATTCTCAGCTTCCGCGCAAGATAGCCCGCGGCCGGTGTCCCGACAAGAGGTGCAACCGTCGACGGTTCCTCCAGTGCTAAGGGGCATCGCGCGTCCTTCCCCGGAGCCGGCTTTGTCATGCCGGTAATGCCCTGCATTGCGTAGCCTATTCCGCTGATCTGCGAGACCCGCCACCCACCTTACAATAGAGGCTTTGCCCGCGTTCGCCAGATCATCCCTTGAAGCAATTAGTTCACTGCTTGTCTGATCTTATCTACATCGACCGTACGTAGGTACCGTGGGATGTTCGCCCAAATTGCGTGGTAGCCGAAGCCACCGCTCTGGAGTTCGTCCAAAGCTTTTTCCTTGCTCCATTTCTGGAAAATTATCCTGTACATAGCCGTCACGACTCCAGTGCGATCGGCCCCGTGTTGGCAATGCAAAAGTACTGGGCCGAGTTTCTCGGCGTTCCTGATCGCGCGCAGCGCCGCGATAATGTCCTCATCCTCGATATGCCAAGTGTTCATCGGAATGCCGACAAGTTTGATTTTCTCAAGCCCTGGCAAGTTGCGATCGGAATGCAATGCGCGAAGGCTGACGATCGTCTTAATGCCAAGCGAGCGAATGGCTCTCACATCGTCCTTGCGGATCTGCGCGCTGCGAAAAAAGGTCGGAGTTATGCGATATAAATTGGCCGACGGCACAACCGACATCGCCCAATCACCGTTTCGCACCGTTTCCTTCGCAAATCCGGCGGAGGTCAGCGGAAGCAAAAGCCCGAGGGTAAGCGCTGTAAGTAGCGAGTTCTGCCTGAAATGGTTCATCGTGACTTCCAACGCTGTGAGTTCATGCTGAACGGCGACTTGCGCGAACTTTCAGCATAACTGGCATATCGCATCCGCGCGAGCGGTTAAGGCATTTGGCGGCGGGGATCAGGCCACGAGCGCCGTCAGCACGCTGCTAAGCGCTCGCCATAACCTTGAGCAAATCGTCGGCTTCAGGCCGTGACATAACAATTTGTCCCGATCCGGGCCTTTTCTGCTGCTGGAAGCATGCAATCCCAGCACCGGTAATCATTGTTTTGCCAGCAATCCGCACGGATGGCGCTCGCACGCGGCATAAGATTGACACAGTCCGGTGGACACTCTTGGTACAATTACCTCACATCCAACACCGGGGTGGGAGATATCGATTTGAGCACCGAAATTACAGGATTGATCGATACTGCCGCATTGGCGCGCTGGCAGAGTCCAGGGGATGTCTCGTGATATGGCAGGTGGTGAAGTCCGATAACTTCGCCGTCATCGTCAAAGACCGGTGCTCCCGAGCTGCCGCCTTCAGTATTGCAGTCGTGTTCGAAATCGCTCATCAGGCCGGCATTCAGCCAGTCGTCAGCCTTCGATTTCGTAACCGTACATGCCACGCTAACCTGTTTCTGCAAACATTGTGGGTGGTGGATCACGTGAATATTCTGTCCATCCCTAATTTCGGCAGCGGTAAAGAATACTGCCGGCGGAGGTGGAGTGCCCGGCACGAGAGGGGCAAGTTCCAGAACAGCCAGATCCAAGCTCTTCTCCTTCACGGGAACGTTAACACACTGGTATTCTCTACCGACGGTATCGCCATCCCAGGAAAAGTCGACGATCGTGTGATGGCACACGTCATCACTCCAATAGTCTTCCACTGCCCCGGCGGTTCCTCCACAGTGGAAATTGGTCATGAAGAGCAATCTGGGCTTTGTTGAAACAATCGAACCTGAGCAGCACCAATTCCGGAAGCCGCTATAGGAGCTTCCCTCCGATGTCACCAACATCCCCACCGAATCGGCTTCGGCTTTGATGGCGTCATCGAACGAGCTGCTGTACGCGTCAAACCAATAAGGTTCGTTGCCTTTGACCGAGTAGAAAGGGGCTTTGGCTCCTGCGGGCATTGCTTCATATTCTAAAAGCTTAACGTCCTGATTCGCGCTGAGACCCGCCACCTCGACTTTCAAAATAGCCGCAGGTAAGCGGTTTGACCAAAAGGCAACTGCGCCTGGCGTTGGATTGCTCTGTGAATGGACGACGGAGTTTGGTCCAATGGATTGCAGTACTTTGCCGGTAAAATCCCTGATCTCGATGTCATAGGAACCCTGTGACGGAGCGGAAATAAGCAGCCGCGTGTATCGTATTTCCGCCCCCGTGAGCTTGACTGGAAATGTCTTTTCGGGCGAAGTACCATTTAGGGTATAGCTAAGCGTGGCGTGCTCCCCAAACGTCGTTAGCGGTAGTTTTTCGACTGCGCAAAGCTCCGCGCCGTAACATTCACCTACCAGTCCTATGACTGCCGCGATAACGACGCAGATCTTTACAAACACTTAACCACCTCCGGATCCGAACCGATCGATGTCAATGCCGGAACGAACGCTTTAATCTGTAGTCCGTTAATAACTTCGGGGGGGTTCCCCTCTTTCTTAACCTGCAAAAGCGAGGCACCGTCTGCCCATGTTCCGGGGCCAACCTCGCGCCGTTGGGCGGTCATCAAATTCATGTATGTGACCACCCATTCCGGAGTGCCAGCTGCGTTGGGTTCAACATTCAGGATTTGGCCAAGTCTAAAGTCCCTCGGAGTATCAACGGCGATTGGCGTGTTTTGATCATCCATCAAGTTTATCGAGGAGCCTGAACAGACCTTGTAGCTGTCTAGGGCCTCAAATCCTGCACCCGTGTCCAACCAACTCTTCGAAGGGTCCAGAAACGCTCTCTTCGCATCGAGAATGCCGAGCCCTTTTTCCCGGGGCCCGGGATTGGGGAATGGCTGCGATGTTTGAAGTAGGCGCGATTTCAAGAAACGGCCATCCCGATCGAACTCCGGATAACAGCTCATCAGGGCGGCTGAAACGCCTCCGACGACGCTTGCAGCCTGTGAGGTTCCCCAGGTCGCACTGTATTCCGTCTGGTTCGCTACACCCGGGATTGGATGCGTTTCGGTCCCGCCCGGAGCCGCGATCGAAACGAGACCTTCCTGCTCATTTGAATAGTTCGCTTGTGACCAGACCTTTGCGGCTGGTCCTGAGCAGGGATCGCAGGATGTCACGACGATTATACTCCGCTGGTCACCAAGATTCATCGGTGTCTCCGGCGAGATCTTTGTTATCTGGTGCGGCGGGATACCGCCTTCAGATTGTCCAACCGCGGTCACCCAGGTCAAGTTGTTGGCGATCACCGAGACAAGAGCCGGGATATCTGTCGTACGGCGATGTTCATCCTGAAGTTGACCACTCGTCACAAGGCTTGACTGCGGATAGCGCATCGAGGATGCGAAAACGAAAAGTTGAGGTCGGTCGAACACATGGTTGGCGCGATCGTCGACAATAGTAGCGACAGCGCCTGGATTGGGAATATCCACGTAGTTGTGGGATCTGATGAGTGCCGAAGGAGCGAGACCCGTAAACGCCGAGTTTGCAGTCTTCCTAGCGGCCATGATCGACGCCAACATCGTTCCATGCGAGACGTCGCCCGGCCAGGCAATGAAGGGACACTGGGGGCCGCTCGTCGAGCCTAAGGGGCCGTCGATGCCTCCGACTTCCAGTGCGTCCTTGAGAACCTCATGACGGAAGACGCCGGTATCCAGCAGTGTTATCTCTGGACATTCTCCTCTCAAGCATTGAGTGACGCAGGTGGGCGGGGTGTCATCCCCGAACAGTTGATAGTAGGAAATGGAATCGACGATCTTGAAACCTGGTTGCTGGCAAGCGGCGGCCCTCTTTTCGAGGTCATTGCTCACAGAAAAAAGTTTCTTGATCCACGGTGCAACAGTTGCAGGCGATGACAAGGATTTCACAACCGGATTTTCGGGCACCGCCCTGTCAACTTTAGCGGCCGAACGCGAATCCAAAGGCGCGTCGACGAACACGTCATAAGAGGTGAGCTTCAGCTGGACGCGCGTGTCCTTCATCGTCTTTTCAGCGATCGATCCCCCCCAGCGATGCTCGAAGTCGGCCAGTCGAAATTGATCTTCGGTAACAGCGGTGTCGAACGTTACCGTCCAACTGCTAGGCACAAGGGCGTAGTCTGGTATTACGAGACGCTTCCCCTCTCGGGCTACGCTGTCGTTGTCGTTCAGCTTGGCGGTCACCTCAACCGCTTTTTGAGAGCACCCCGGAAGTTGCAAATTGCTCTTCAAAATCGAACAAAGCGTGTCGCCGTGGCCAACAACAACCTCACGGGTTTTGAGGGCACCTGGAGTCTTTGAGAGGGAATCGACTAAAACCGCCCAGTCGTCGGGAACGTTTCGACCTCGCAATTCGACCTTCGACGCAGCATCAAACACTTCATCAGCTACCGGATCAGTTACCGGAGCGGGCTCCTTTACCGTGCTGCCCGGTTTATCTTGAGCTTCGGCAAAGATTGTCCCGGTTAGAAGAAGAAGCAGAAAGGTTGTGGCGGCGCGCAACATGGCATTTTCCCTCAATTACCCGGAGGGCATGCAGCCCCCGTCAAATAAAGGCACCGATGTCCCTTGATGTCGCTCCCCGTCAGGGCGAGAGAGAAGGAACCACCCTTTCCGCACATATAGTGCATCACCGAGTGCGGATTATAGGGCGTCAGCGGTTTCCAGTTGTTCGGCTCGGCCGTGTTACATCCGGATGCCTGTTCGAGCTGCTCATGCCTGTAGCCGAGGATATGTCCAAACTCGTGCCTCAAAACGCCCCTCCGGTCGAAGGTCATGTCTTTGGAAAAGAAATCGGGAAAGATCACGATCTGCCGGTCATCAGGCGGCGAGCTTGGAAAAAACGATCGAGCGATCGGGCCGCCCTGGACATCGAGGTAGGTCAGCACGAAAGATACCTTTTCGTAGAATTTCCCGGCCTGCTCGATTGGTATTTCCTTGAGTGAGATGTTGCAGTTCGCGCACGCGTCGATCCAGTCTTGAGCAGCCTGCTTGAGTTCGCTGTCGGTGCGTTGCGCAAGTTGGTCATTTGGAAAGCTCGATGCCACCAAGGAGTACGTCATCTGTCGGCTGGGAATCGACTTCAGATAGCTCGGTTGCCCGTTGACCGTATCTACTATCAACTCGCCGGCAGGCAGTGGCTTGGTCTCTATTTTTGACTTCAGAAATGCCACGACGGAGGGGCGGTCGAGATACAAATCTCCTTCGATCATGAAATGACCAGATCCGGGCGGTATCTCCGGGAGGGTTTCGATATAGCGATTAACAGCATCGGCATCGTCAGGATGTTCGATAGCGTTGGCCAACTGATCCTGTGCGAAGATTGGCGTGGCCGCGACGCTGCAGGCGGCCAACACAGAGAGAAGTCTCATCAAGACAATAGTCGGGCGCATCTTCAGCTCCAATTTCCGGTTAATTCAAGCCGACAATTTCCAGGATCAGTTTCTCCGAAAGACATCCCGAGAGCTTTACGCTCGTTTGTTGTCTCGTGATCTCGATATTGCTGGCAGCACAGGAAGCCGACGCTGGAAGTTTTCCATTTTCTGAAGGCGAACCAGTCCCGGCGGGTTCCGCAGGAGATGATACCAAGGGGACCGTTACACCCGAATCGGCCACACCGGCGATCAATCGATCGCCAAGCGCAACTCCTTCATCGAAGGCAGACCTGCCGAATGGAACGGCTCGGCCAGCTTCGAAATGGAAAACGGTCTGAGCGATACGCCATCGGGTTTCGGCGTCGTTCAAGGAGAGTTCATCATCCGCCTTGGGTGGTGTCGGAAAATACAGCTTGGCTATTCCTCCTCCGCCCTCCCCCGCTCCAACGTAATTAGTGAGATAATTTATGACGGATGGATCGGCGGTAGTCTGAGCACCGGAATATTTCATCGCAAGATTCCGGAATGTCATTTTACCGCTGGTATTAAAGCCTGCCCGAACAACCAACCAATACCACCAGAGCCCAACGCCGCTTTGATCATTGGAAAGCGTGGGGATAATCTTGCCCTTGCTGTCGCGAACCTGCTTGGCGAGATCCAGACCGGGCCACGTCTTTATGTACTGCGGCCAGCCATCTGGCTCGGTTTGGGGAGTGATTGCTCCATAGTTTTTGGTCTGCCAAGTTTTCGGTGACGTATTCACTTCGCCGGATGGCTGGTCATTGACGACCTCGGAGATTTCTCGCTGTTGATCGACACCAAGCTTTCCGTCGCTCACAAGATCGTCGAGCTGCCATGCTCTCCGATAGGCCGCCACAAGCGAGGTATAAACCGGAGGTCTGATTGCAACTCCATCGATATTGCGCATGCAGTCGAAATGGAGGTGATAAGTTGTGTCCGGCTTCGCGCCCATGATGTTGGATACGTCACCGAGCGTATCGCCCTTTTTGACGGTCGCGCCGACCTTCAAGCCTACAATGCTCTCTTTGCTCATATGCAAGTATCGGCACGTGAATGGTCCCTCGCTGTCCATCGAACGTATTTCCACGCGCGTGAAGGGAGTGGCGGCGATTATCACCCCATCCGCCACCGCAAGCACTGGATGCACAAGACCCTTGGCCGGTGGTGCATTGGGCCGAATATCGACGCCTTGATGCCCCGTTTTCCCCGGGCAAAGCGGCATCGTCCATGAGCGGGCTTCACAATACGTATCCTTCCACGGATAGGCATAGTTCAGAACACTATTGCCACCCGCAGTGCTGTAAACCTGGCTGTTCGCAAATGCTCTGGCGTCCCCGTATTTTGGTCCAGCCTGCAGCGGAAAGCCGAACTGCTCGAAGTAAACCGTCCGATCGCCTGTACGGCCCAATCCTTTGGCAAGAATGCCGGGCGCGTGATAACGAAACGAGTCCGCCGCGGTCGCAGTAGATCCTAAAAGCAGTAAGGTCGACAAAATAGATAGGGTCCTGAACATCACGGTTTTCCTGCGCGAATAGTGAACCTCGACAATAGCGTGAGTTGATCCTGCCGGTTTCGGCACAGGTCCTTGCTGCTGTCGTCGCAGTCGATTGTCAGCGTGTAAGGGACTCCGAACTGGAGGCTGTCGAGCACGACCGAATAGACGTCGTCGGGATCACCGCTTTCGTCTGCAGGAGACGAAGGATCTACCCTTGGCTCGCTCAACTCGTCCGAAAACTGCGTCGAAGTCGGCTTCGAGGTGCTACGATCGCCCATAATCGTAACCTGAACACATCCGAAATCGTAGGTACCGGCATACCATGTGCCCGTGTCATCGCGCGCGAGTTGGGGTTTCGGCACAGGCCCTGCGCAGGATGGCCACCATTTTTCGTCTGGAGCTGCCTGCGACGCTTTACCGATGAACGCGTCGGTCAATGCCGGGTCCGGTGTTCCGCTCGCAAAACCATCCTGCAAACCGATTACAGGCAGGGAAAAGCTATCCAGTCTCCCGAATTCGTTGCTTTGCGCGGCAAACCCCGCGCTGTTGTCAACCGCTGCCAAGTATCGGGCAGACACCGGAGCCGACCAGATTGGCTGCAGCAATGTTTCCTGCGCGGCAGCGACATGAAAAATGGTGGCAAAGCATGCGACCGAAACAATAAGACGAAGGCGTACATCGAGCATAGCACACCTGTTGTTTAGGGTTTGATACGTCCTTGGATGGCCACACCCTTGTAGCTGCCAAACGAACGGACTGCCGCGGAGGGGGCGACAACAAAGCCAGCAGCCTTCGATTTGTCCACTGTCGAACAAATCGCGTCTACCACCATGTCAATCACGGGAATTTTATATCCGCCAAAGAGTACGATCAGGCTTTCGATCGTTTGCAGTGTCGGAACGAAATGACAAGCCGCCGCTCCGACTAATATTCGGCTCTTTATCTTGTCTTCTGTACTATCGCCCAAAGCCGGACCACGAGGGGACGTGCTAGGAGTATGACAAGAAGTCATTATTAGTAGGAATGCCAATGCATTCGCTGTTTTTCGCGACATTTCCCCCTCCACAACTCCACCCATATCAAACATTATCACAATAATACGGATTTACAAGAATAAGTTGCGATCGTATACATAGATTTATTTGAGTTTAGACAAATTTCTAATTTTAAATACGAATCTGATATTACCCGGCGAAGGTGAGGCAGACTCTTCGACAAGACGACGGCTGCCCTTGTGACGTCGCGCCATCTCTCACTTGCAGCGAGGTTGATCAGGCTCGGTATCGAATAGGGCATCGATCCATTTCGCGGCCTTGAGCGCCACTGGCGATCGGCCCGGCGTTCTTTCCCTTTTGGCGTTCGTGGAGATGTCGGCAAGCACGAAAAATTTGCGACGCGAATGCGCCCAGAACAGAGCTTGTCTCAGCGGACTAGAAATATGGTCCATTTTGAAGAGAGCGTTAGCCTCCGAGGTATTCGATGCACCTAAGGGCAGGCTAGGCTTTGGGACATCACCCGATCAGCAGGCCAGACGCTTTGAGCGGCCACCGGGACAGATGCCGCAAGCACCAAGAATATTTATCCGACGAGAACTCAGCCAACACATGACCTATTACACGAACGACCGCCTCTGGTGTTCCCTCTCCTGAGCGTTACCATTCTTGAAGATGTGTGCTCCCAGCTCGGCTTCATTGGTTTGAAGGGATCTCGAATATCCGAGGATTGAACGGTAGGCCACCGTCGTCGAACACAAGGCAGCGTATCAAACCGTTCGCCTCAGAAAGCACCATTAACGTCTCGGGTTGCCGATCTTTTGAACCAGCCGGACCGAGCTCCGCCAGTTCAAGAAGCCCGTTTTCCGAACTCCAAATATAGACCGCGGCCTTGCCACCCTTCCTGTCTTGCGGACCGGCCAAGATCAACAAGCTATCGCCGTGATATGCCGCAAGATCGCGGACTGCCTGGCCCTTTCCCAAATCCACCGGGTGCAGTTGCAGCCCGCCTGCCCCAGCGCCGAACACATGTTTCACCGAAGTTTCACCGATGACGGCCTTGCCATCCGGAAGCGGGCCCCGGAACCCGACGAACAACTTGTCTCCTGTGACGGCGAGCCCCTCGATATTCGTACCGTCTTTTTCGGGAGGCAACGCGTTCGCTTTCTTCAAAGCTTCGCTCTGGTTGAGCAGCGCGGCTAAACGATCGCTTTTTTCAACAGCTGGTGAGACCTTGTTTTCTTCTCCTATATCGCCGCCCGACAGCGCTTCGGCAGGAATCCGATATGCGAAATAGCGCGAGTCTTGCTTTTCGCCTTCCTTGTCACGCCCGTGGGAGCCGACGATGTAAAAGAAACCGTCGCTGAAGGAGACGCCTTCAGCATCCGTTTCCTTGTATTTGTGTCCGTCTTGAGCCTTCTTGGGGAGCAGGAATACTCGATCCTTTATAGCGACATTGTTGTCGTCCACATCGAAGGTCAACGCGTAACTGTACTCGTCGCCGACGAGCAGACATGTCTTCCCATCGTTCGAACAGGCCGCTCCGCTCACCTTAGTAGCTTCATCCGGCGCGATTGGCGGCGAAGTCTGCGGAGTGAGTTGGTTTTCCGGTTGGATAGCGTTTGCAGACGCCGGGAAAGCGCCCGGTACGGCAATCAGAAACGGCAGCACCGTGAGATGGATTAGCGCTCTTCTCATGCTCTCCTCCTTAGCATTCCCGTCCCGACGATCATCCCGTGTCGACATATCAGATTTCTCCATCTGGCGCAGAAAGTCCGCAACTTAAATCAAGGGGACAGGCAGTATTCCTGATGCAACGGTGACGACGGCGACATAGATTTCATCCGCCAGCGTGGCGGGCTACAACAACGCACTTACGCGAGGTTCAAAAACCAGAGTGACTTTGAGCAAAGAGCTAGAATGTAATTGGCAGGCAAGCGGATTCCAGCATAGATTTAGTAAACACTGAAAATACTCGTCTGTAAATATGCTTAATATTTTCCATTTTGAAAGACAATACTTAATACGCGGTGGCGCAGCTCGCTCCGCATCGTGGGAGGCGGCGCGGGCGAGCACCGTAATAGTAGCGAACCCGCCAGCGCGGAAGCCGCCAGGGTTCCTCTTAGGAACCAAATCTCTTCCCTTTCCTCAAAGCGTCTTAAGGTATTCCACCAATGCCCATCGGTCTGGGTCCTTGAGCGCGGCCGCGCCGTACTCGTGACCGGCGTTGCTATTACCATCAATAGCCTTTCCGTCGCCGTCCTTGGTCTCGTAGAGGAAGGTGTTTCCGTCGGTCTGGCCCTTTGCGAACCCGACCATTTTGGGATCGTATTCCCTACCTCCCATGCTGAAGTTCGCTGGCCTGTCCTTTGCAGGAAGAAGCAGATCATAAAGCGTCGGGACGGACCCATTATGGAGATAGGGAGCCGTGGCCCAGATACCGTCGAGCGGACGTGCCTTGTAACGGATAAGCTTGTCCTTCGACGCCTCGCAGAACTTGCGGCGCTGATCTTTGGGGCTCAGCAGTGCATTCATCCAGGTCTTGTCGACGATGATCGGCGGAACCGGCTCGCCGCCGAATACCTTCCCGAGCGCAACCTTGGCCAGCTCGGTCTTTTTGCCAATAAGAGCGCCTTTGACTGTGTCGCTGAGGCCGTCGCGGACGAAGACGTAAGAATTCGGCTGCGATGGCGACAACATTCCGGATGGCATCGTAGAGGAAAAGGCATTGCATGCCATCCAGATATCCGTTCTGTCCTTGGGGTCCATCGCCGACAGAATGTGGAGCGTTTCGGTCGCTTCGGGCTTTGTCGTGTCGAAGTGGCAGCTCGAGCATTTTTCCACGAACAGGCGACGGCCTGTTTTGGCGAGCTCCTTGTCGATCGGCGGGAAGGCCGCTGGCCACTTCGGAGGCTGGAGGATTTCCACCAGCGACTCCATCTTGTCTTGGTTTGCCAGCTGGACGCTCGATGTGTAGCCCTCGAGGTTTCCTATCAAGCTATTCTGCGGCTTGATCACCACTTCACCGAAGACGCCGATCGCCTCGCCGGCATTGCGTCCCATCGCTCCGTAATCGACGTAGTCTGCACCGACCTTGAGCTTGCTGTTTTCTGCGATGCCGTTCCATTGCACGTGCGTCTGTCGGTGGATGTTCCAAAGGAATGGGAAGCTCACCGGAGCGTCCGAAGGATTGTTGACGAGTTTTCCCGAACCCGCGAACATCACGACTTTGTTGAAGATGTGCCCGAAGGCGTCCACGCGCCCGTAGCCGTATCGGAGGGGTGTAGCGTTCAGGTTCGCAGTATCTTGCTGCCAGGTCAGCATCTTATCAAAGGCTGCGCCAAGAAGCTTCCTGTTGGCTGGGCTATTCTGAGGGCCGAGAACATTCTTCGCAAACCTGGTCCATTTGGCGCTGTCTTCCCTGGTTTCCTTCATGGATGCGTCGACGGCCTCGACGAAGGACTGGAAGTCCGTCAGGCTTGGCGCGCCATCGATCCTTATCGACGAGCCTTGGTAGCTAAGCTGCGCAGTGTGGCAGGCGGAACAATTCATCCCGATCCAAGGCTCGGCATGGCTTCCACCCGACTGGTTCGCGTACCACCGAAGTCTGGTGACCTCGAAATCCTTGTCGGGCTGCTTGTCGATGCCAAAACCCACAGGGTAACGGCTTTTACCAGTAGGTGGCGGTAGGTAGCCGAACGATGCAAGAAACTTCACGTCCGACAGTTTCTCCGTGCTTCCCGCACGTTCAAGCGCTCGGAACCACTTCTCTGGCAACAGACGTGACCCCTGACTGCCCCAATACCACCCTTCACGCTGGGCGGTCGTCCACCCCTGAGAGCTTGTTTCGTCCGCGTGAGCGCTTGCCCCGGATGCAATTACTGCCGCCGCTATCAACGATGCGGCCAAAGTCCTGACTGACATAGAATCCCCCTCACGGCGGACCGAAATCCGCACTCGACCGACCAAAATGCTATTCAATGGTTGCGGACTTTGGCAATCCTTGGTGGTTTCCGCGGCCGCCAATGCTACCAGCGTGGCTTTAGGGAAGATCACCCGGGCATTGTCCGCTACCGTGGCTGACTATGTTATGAAAAGCTCAGCAGTGCTCTTGAAATTGTACCGAATTAGCCAACCCTGGCTTTTTGCTCGGCCCTTAGGCGTTCCGCTTCGTGCTCCAAAGGCACACCGAAATCTGACGCAGTCACCTTGCCACGCATCTGCTGAATTTTCCCAGCGTATGAAAACCAGATGTTGATCATTTGATCATTAAGAGAATCGTAGTCGTCGAAGCGACAGAACCAGCTGGCGTGACACCTGACAATGCGATCGTAGGTATCGACCGCCTGTTCAAGAGTTCCTTCCAGCCCGCCATCTTCAATATAGCTTGTGAAAATGGCCTCCATAGCGGCTCGTCGCTGTGGAATATCCTCGATGCCGAGAAGCCTCTCTGTGACGCCCGGTTTCGCTAAAAGCGAATACGATGCATCGATGATAGGCTTCGCGTGATCTGCCAGTTCTACCCGATAGCGTTCACTTGGATTCTGCCATATCGAAACCCCAAACGCTAAATTAACTGCAGCGACGACGAAGCCGGCAACGGCGATGGTAGCCCCGGCAGCGCCAATAAGCTTGGAGAAACGAGATAGTTTTCGATACCAAAAAGGTAAGTCCCAGCTGGAAAATGGTGCCTGCTCCGTCATCGTTAGCAAGCTCCCGTTCTTTGGCAGTTATTGTAAATGATGTCCGCATCAGCAGGAGCTGATAGAGTGGTCAAAAGCCCAATCATCAGGAAGCTGAATGTAATTACTCTGACCACGGTCGCCTCCCATTAATCATAAATATTACTCGCGTATGGATATATATCAAGACAGTACTCAATTGACCAGTAACGTAAATATGTAAATCGCGCAGATTTCCGCTCATGACGGCGTAATGCCATACAATAGGAATGCTCGATCGTGATAGGCCCAGCATTCGATCTAATAAAGTTGTGGCTTTTCAGCTTGAGTTGATCAATGTAAAGATCCGAACACTTCGGCACGTCTAGTTAGCGCCGTCATCGCGATTATGTGAACGGGGTTGCGGAATTTCCCCTTACAATCCTGCGGGGAGTGCGTATATTTGTTCTATCGCAAGAGAGTGGAATTCCCTGCCGCCCTCTTCCGACCTCCAGAGCCTGCCGTGCCCTTCCTGCGGTGCGACAGGCTTGATGTTCAAAGTTGCACATTCCGGCCCGTTGAAGGTTTCCCCTGCCTTCCGGGCCGTATTTGTTTTGGTGCTCAGCCGTCGTTCAGTCTCGCCTCTACCAGAAGTTTTACCAGCCAGTCGACAAAGACGCGGACTTTGTTGCTGAGGTGGCGGTTCGGGGGGTAGACGACATAGAGCGGCAGCGGATCGCGGCGCCAATCTGGGAGCACGCGGACGAGTTCACCTCTCGCTATCGGTTCGCGCGCCATGAAAATCGGCACCTGCGCGATGCCGAGACCCGTCAGCGCAGCCGTCAGATAGGTGCGGCTATCGTTGACCGAAGCGATGTAGCGCGGACTGCTTTCAATCACCTCGTCGTGCCGACGGAATTCGAAGGGCATCGTTCGGTTGTTCTGGGCGCGGAAATAGTTGACCGAGTAATGATCGGCCTCCAGATCCTCCGGCCGCTCTGGCACGCCGAATTTCTGGATATAGCTCGGCGAAGCGCAGGTGATCATCTCGACTTCGGAGACCCGTCGCGCGATCAGCGACTGGTCGGCCGGCGTGCCGGCCCGCAGCGCACAGTCGACGTTTTCCGCAAGATAATCGACCGTGCGATCGCCGACACCGAGGTCGATGCGGATATCGGGATAACGCTGATAAAAGTCGCAGAGTGCGGGAACGACGATCCAATCGGCAAAAGCGCCGGCCATCTCGACGCGCAGCCGCCCGCTCGGCAGGCTCTGCGAATTGGAGAGGCTGCCGTCGAGTTCCTCCAGCTCCGAAATGATCTGGGCGGCGCGTTCGTAATAAAGCGCGCCGTCGGTGGTTACCATGACCCGGCGCGTGGTACGGTTGAGAAGCTTGGTGCGCAGATGCGCCTCCAAACCCTGGATGAGATTGGTTACCGTCGCCTTGGGCATGGCGAGCATGTCGGCGGCACGGGTGAAATTGCCCGTCTCCACCACGCGGATGAAGACGCGCATTGCCGAAAGCTGATCCATCGGTTTCAAATCCGCAGTTTGCGTTGCACCATTGTTCGAGAATTGGAACAGTGTAATCGCGATATCGCTTCTTATTCCCTGTTCTGAATAACAATATCTTTTTTGTGCAAATTGCAAGCGACAGGCGTTGTCTGTCTATAGCGATGTGAAAAGAGACCGGAATCGATGACGGTGGAATGGAAAGATATGATGCTGGATAAGGTGGCCATCGGCCCCGTTTCCGCGCGTGTCTACCAGGGCGCCGATTACGGAAAGGGCCCGCCGATCGTGCTTTACCTGCATGGCGGCGCGTTTCTCGACAGCGAAACGAACGTCGATCGGCCGGTGGCAATGAGTCTGGCCAAATCAGGCGCCATCGTTGCCGCAGTCGATTACAGCAGCCTGTCCGGCAACCTGTTTCCGCAGGCGTTCGAAGTTTCCTTTTCCGTTCTCACCTATCTCGCCAACAAACGCGCCGGCCTCGGCGACCGCAAATCGCTGCTCTTCGTCGCCGGTGAAGAAGCGGGCGGCAATGTCGCCGCCGGCGTGGCGCTCAAGGCGCGCGACCAGATGCCGGATGCGCTCGACGGCCAGGTGCTGATTTCGCCGCTGCTCGATCCGTTCATGGGCACCTCCTCGATCCGCAAGGCGGAAGCCATCGGCATGCGGCAGCGCTGGACGGACGGCTGGAGCCACTATCTGAGCGGCGGCGGTTGCCATCCCTATGCGGCGCCCTGCCTCTGTTCGCGTCTTTCTGGCGTCGCGCCAGCGCTGATATTCACCGCCGAGGACGATCCTCTGCATGATGAAACGCTTGGTTACGGCGCCCGCCTGAAAACGGCCGGTGTCGGTGTGCGCCAGCATGTTCTTCCCGCCGGGACGGGCTGGCCCTCGATTTATGGTGGGAAATCCGAGGGAACACTCGACTGGCAGGAGCACGTCAGCCGCCATTTCGGAAGCTTCCTTCGGGATGTAAGCGTCCAACCGCAATTGCATTGAAGAAGACCTGATATTTCGGCGGCCTTGGGGGCCGCAAGGAGAGCACTGATGACGTCCAGAAGTAAACGCTGGGCCCTGGTGGGCGCCGGCTTAGGCCTTGTTGCGTCCGTTTCCGGCGCCGCATTGTTTTTCGAATTGCCGATGAGCACGACAGCCACGGCCGCTTCCGCCCCTGCGCAGCCTCCCGCCGTGCCGGTGACGGTTGCCGTCGTCGCGGCGCGCGACGTGACGGCCTGGGAAAATTTCTCCGGCCGTCTCGAAGCGGTCGACCGGGTGCAGGTGCGTTCGCGCGTTGCCGGCGCCATCCTGGCGGTGGCTTTCCGCGAAGGAGCGCTGGTCAAGCAGGGCGACCTGCTCTTTACCATCGACCCGGCTCCCTATCAGGCGAGCGTGGCGCAGGCGCAAGGCCAGGTCGCTTCGGCCGATGCCAAGGTCAGCCTGGCTCAGACCGAGCTCGATCGCGGCCGCCGGCTTTCCGACAATCGTACCATCTCCCAGAGCGATCTCGACCAGCGGCAGAGCACGCTGGCCGAGGCCCAGGCGGGGCTGCGTTCGGCGCAGGCCGCACTGCAGTCGGCCCAGCTCGATCTCGATTATACGCAGGTGCGGGCTCCGGTGTCCGGCCGCATCGGCAAGATCGAGGTGACCGCCGGCAACCTCGTCGCCGCCGGCTCGGCCTCGCCTGAACTGACAACGCTCGTTTCGGTCGATCCGATCTATGCGAGCTTCAATGCCAGCGAAGAGATGGTGACGCGCGCACTTGCCCAGCTTCCGCAGACGGACGGCGCCTTGCCTGCCGTCGAAGAGATCCCGGTTCAGGTCGGCACGCTCGCAGACGAAGGCACGCCGATCAAGGGCAAGCTGCAGCTGATCGACAACGAGGTCGATGCATCAAGCGGCACGATCGCCGTACGCGCCGTGTTCGACAATCCGGGCGGGCGTCTCATCCCCGGCCAGTTCGTTCGGGTCCGCATGGGTCAGCCGAAGGCCGAGAACAAGATCGTCATCAGCGACCGTGCCGTCGGCACCGACCAGGACAAGAAATTCGTCTTCGTCGTCGACGGTGAGAACAAGGTCGCCTACCGGCAGGTCCAGCTCGGGACGCTGGCCGACGGTCAGCGGGTGGTCGAAAGCGGCCTGACTGCCGGTGAGAAGATCGTCGTCAACGGCCTGCAGCGCATCCGTCCGGGCGCCGTCGTCGTCCCGCAGATGGAAGAGAAGGTCGCGACCGCGCAGTAAGGACTTCGCCTTCCCGGGGGGCAAGGCAATGCCTCGCCCGGGGAGGGCTGATACCCGAAATGATATGACCCGCCGGCGGCTCCCAGGCTGCCGGAGAGGGATTTTGCATCCATGTTCACCCCGGAGAGGGCTTTGATATGAACATCTCCAGATTCTTTGTCGACCGTCCGGTCTTTGCCGGCGTTCTATCGGTCCTCATCGTGGTTGCCGGCCTGATCGGCCTGCGCGCGCTGCCGATTTCCGAATATCCGGAAGTCGTGCCGCCGTCGATCGTCGTGCGCGCCACCTATCCCGGCGCCAACCCGTCGGTCATCGCCGAAACGGTGGCCACACCGCTCGAAGAGCAGATCAACGGCGTCGAGGGCATGCTCTACATGTCCAGCCAGGCGACATCCGACGGCGTGCTCAACGTGACCGTCACCTTCAAGCTCGGCACCGACGCCGACAAGGCGCAGCAGCTCGTGCAGAACCGGGTCAGCCAGGCCGAACCGCGGCTGCCGGCGGAAGTCCGTGCGCTCGGGATCACCACGGTCAAGAGTTCGCCCGACTTCATCATGGTCGTCAACCTCGTCTCCGACGGCGACAATCACGACATTACCTATCTTCGCAATTACGCGACGCTGAATATCAAGGATCGGCTCGCCCGCATCGCCGGCGTCGGTCAGGTGCAGGTCTTCGGCGCCGGCGACTATTCGATGCGTGTCTGGATCGACCCGCAGAAGGCTGCAGAGCATGATCTCGCCGCCAGCGACATCAGCAACGCCATCAGTTCCCAGAACGTTCAGGCCGCCGCCGGCATTATCGGCGCATCGCCAAGCCAGCCGGGTGTGGATCTGCAGCTCAACGTCAATGCCCAGGGCCGCCTGCGCACGCCCGAGGAGTTCGGCAGCATCATCGTCAAGACGGGCGCCAATGGCGAGATCACCCGCCTTCGCGATGTCGCCCGCATCGAGCTCGGCGCTGCCGACTATACGCTGCGCTCGCTGCTCGACGGCAAGCCGGCCGTTGCCGTCGCCGTACTTCAGGCGCCCGGATCGAACGCGATCGAGATCGCCGACAATGTGCGCGCGACCATGGATCAGCTGCAGCTCGCCATGCCCGAGGGCGTCAAATACGAGATCGTCTACGATACGACGAAATTCGTGCGTGCCTCGATCGAGAAGGTGATCGACACGTTGCTCGAGGCCATTGCGCTCGTCGTGCTCGTCGTCATCCTGTTCCTGCAGACATGGCGCGCGTCGATCATCCCGCTGATCGCGGTTCCGGTCTCGATCATCGGCACCTTCGCGGTCATGTATGTCTTCGGCTTCTCGATCAACGCGCTCAGCCTGTTCGGTCTAGTGCTGGCGATCGGTATCGTCGTTGATGACGCGATCGTCGTGGTCGAAAACGTCGAGCGCAACATCGAACACGGGCTCTCGCCGCGGGCTGCCACCTACAAGGCGATGAAGGAAGTCTCCGGTCCGATCGTCGCGATCGCGCTGGTGCTCGTTGCGGTCTTCGTGCCGCTCGCCTTCATCTCCGGCCTGTCGGGACAGTTCTATCGCCAGTTCGCCCTGACGATCGCAATCTCGACCGTCATCTCGGCCTTCAACTCGCTCACCCTGTCTCCGGCGCTCGCGGCCCTTCTGCTGAAGGGCCACCATGCGCCGAAGGACTGGCTGACGCGGTTCATGGATGCGATCTTCGGCTGGTTCTTCCGCGGCTTCAACCGTGTTTTCGGCGCGGGCTCGAATGCCTATGGCAAGGGTGTCGGCGGTCTGCTGTCGCGCAAGAGCATCGTCATGGTGATCTATCTGGCGCTGGTCGGCGCGACCTACAGCCTGTTCACGACGGTTCCCGGCGGCTTCGTGCCCTCCCAGGACAAGCAATATCTGATCGGCTTCGCTCAATTGCCGGACGCTGCAAGCCTCGACCGCACGGAAGACGTCATCAAGCGCATGACCGACATTGCGCTCGCCCAGCCGGGCGTTGCCAATGCGATCGCCTTCCCGGGACTGTCGATCAACGGTTTCACCAATTCCTCGAATGCCGGCATCGTTTTCGTGACGCTGAAGGATTTCGAGGAGCGCAAGACGCCGGATCTTTCCGGCGGCGCCATCGCCATGGCGCTGAACCAGAAATTCGGCGCCATCCAGGATGCCTTCATCGCCATGTTCCCGCCGCCGCCGGTCAACGGCCTCGGCACGACGGGCGGCTTCAAGCTGCAGATCGAGGATCGCGCTGGCTTGGGCAACCAGGCGCTCGACGAGGCGACCAAGGCGGTACTCGGCAAGGCCTATCAGACGCCTGAGCTTGCCGGCCTGTTCTCCAGCTTCCAGATCAACGTGCCGCAGCTCTATGCCGATCTCGACCGCGCCAAGGCCGAGCAGCTCGGGGTTTCCGTCACCGATGTCTTCCAGACGCTGCAGATCTATCTCGGTTCGCTTTACGTCAACGACTTCAACGCCTTCGGCCGCACATACAGCGTCCGGGTGCAGGCCGATGCGAAGTTCCGCGCCCAGCCGGAAGATATCGGCCAGTTGAAGGTCCGTTCGGCATCGGGTGAGATGATCCCGCTGTCGGCCCTTTTGAAAGTCGAGCCGAGCACTGGTCCGGAGCGCGCGAACCGTTATAACGGTTTCCTCGCCGCCGATATCAACGGCGGCCCGGCCCCGGGCTTCTCGTCCGGCCAGGCGCAGGCGGCAATCGAGAAGATCCTGCACGAGACCCTGCCTGCGGGCATCGACTTCGAATGGACGGATCTGACCTACCAGCAGATCCTCGCCGGCAATTCGAGCATCGTCGTCTTCCCTCTGGCCCTGCTGCTCGTCTTCCTGGTGCTGGCTGCCCAGTATGAAAGCCTGACCTTGCCGCTGGCGATCATCATGATCGTGCCGATGGGTGTGCTGGCCGCGCTGACGGGCGTCTGGCTCACCGGTGGAGACAACAATATCTTCACCCAGATCGGTCTTGTGGTGCTTGTCGGTCTATCGGCGAAGAACGCGATCCTGATCGTGGAATTCGCCCGCGAACTGGAGTTCGAGGGCAGGACGCCGCGGGAAGCCGCGATCGAGGCCAGCCGCCTTCGCCTTCGCCCGATCCTGATGACCTCGCTCGCCTTCATCATGGGTGTCGTGCCGCTTGTCGTCTCCACCGGCGCCGGCGCCGAAATGCGCGCGGCCATGGGTGTCGCGGTCTTCTCGGGCATGATCGGGGTGACGTTCTTCGGCATCTTCATGACGCCTGTCTTCTACGTGCTGCTGCGGCGGCTGGCGGGCAATCGTCCGCTCGTCCAGCACAAGCCGGACGAACACAAGGAAGAAGAGGCCGAGGTCATCCGGCTCGCGGCCGAATAAACGGAATTCAACCTTCCTTTGTCGAGTAAATCGGGCGGGAACTTCGGTTCTCGCCCGTATCGTTTTGCGCATGCTTCGGCATCCGACAAAATGCGCTCCGCCGATTAAAACGATTTGCATCGGTGGGCGAGGGGACTATCAAAGACTGACAACAGTTGGGAGGACTGAATGACAGGTTCGAGCAGAGGTCATGACGGCAGGCGGATCGCCTTCCTCGGCACCGGCCTGATGGGCGCGCCGATGGCCCGCCGGCTGCTGGGTGCGGGCTTTGCCGTCACCGTCTGGAATCGCGATCCCGGCAAGGCTAAGGCGCTGGCAGCGGACGGTGCGGTCCTTGCGGAAACGCCCGGGGATGCCGTTTCGGGGGCTGATGTCGTCATCACCATGCTGACCAACGCCGAAGCCGTCGGAAACGTTTTGTTCGACCGCGGCGTGGCCGATGCGGTGGCGTCCGGCGCTATCGTTATCGACATGAGTTCAATCGCCCCACATTTTGCCCGTGATCATGCGGCGCGGCTTGCTGAGCGCGGCATCGCTCATGTCGATGCGCCGGTTTCCGGCGGCGTCGTTGGAGCGGAGGCCGGTACGCTGGCGATCATGGCGGGCGGCGACGAGGCGGTGATCGAAAAGCTTCAGGACGTTTTTGCGCCGATGGGGCGTGTCACCCGCGTCGGCCCAAGCGGATCGGGCCAGCTTGCCAAGCTTGCCAACCAGCAGATTGTCGCAGTGACGATCGGCGCCGTTGCCGAAGCGATGATGCTGATCACGGCCGGCGGCGGTTCGCCGGCCGCTTTCCGGGACGCCATTCGCGGCGGCTTCGCCGAGAGCCGCATCCTCGAACTCCACGGCAAGCGCATGGTCGAGCGGCAGTTTACTCCAGGCGGTTCGTCCAGCAACCAGCTGAAGGATCTGAACGCCGCCATGGAGACGGCGAAGTCCCTGTCGTTGACCCTGCCGCTGACGGCGGCCGTGCACGCCGAATTCAGTGAATTCGTCGCCAACGGCAATGGTGAGAAGGACCACAGCGGTCTGCTCCTCCATCTCGAAGAGAAGAATGGTCGGCCGGGAGGAAAACAGTGACGGACAGCCATTCTCCGAAGCGGCGTCTGCGTTCGCAGGACTGGTTCGACAATCCCGACCACATCGACATGGCGGCGCTCTATCTCGAGCGTTTCATGAATTACGGCATCACGCCGGAAGAGCTGCGCTCGGGCAAGCCGATCATCGGGATTGCCCAGAGCGGCAGCGATCTGACACCCTGCAACAGGGTGCATGTCGAACTTGCCAAACGCGTGCGCGACGGCATTCGCGATGCCGGCGGCATTCCAATCGAATTTCCCACCCATCCGATCTTCGAGAACTGCAAGCGCCCGACGGCCGCCCTCGACCGTAATCTCGCCTATCTCGGCCTCGTCGAAATCCTCTACGGCTATCCGCTCGACGGCGTGGTGCTGACCACCGGCTGCGACAAGACCACGCCTTCGGCGATCATGGCGGCTTCGACCGTCGATATTCCGGCGATCGTGCTTTCCGGCGGCCCGATGCTCGACGGTTGGCATGAGGGGGAACTGGCGGGCTCCGGCACGGTGATCTGGCGGATGCGGCGGAAATATGCGGCTGGCGAGATCGATCGGGAAGAATTCCTGCAGGCAGCGCTCGATTCGGCTCCATCCGTCGGCCATTGCAATACGATGGGCACGGCTTCGACGATGAACGCCCTTGCCGAAGCGCTCGGCCTGTCGCTGACCGGCTGCAGCGCCATTCCGGCCGCCTACCGTGAGCGCGGCCAGATGGCTTATCGGACCGGGCGGCGTGCCGTCGAGATCGTCTCCGAGGATCTGAAGCCGTCCGATATCCTGACGCGCGCGGCATTCCTCAACGCCATCCGCACCAATTCGGCGATCGGCGGCTCGACTAATGCGCAACCGCATCTGGCTGCGATGGCCAGGCACGCCGGCGTCGAACTTCATCCCGACGACTGGCAGGTGCATGGCTTCGATATTCCGCTGCTGGCCAATGTCCAGCCGGCGGGCGCCTATCTCGGTGAGCGCTTTCATCGTGCCGGCGGCACGCCGGCGGTCATGTGGGAATTGCTGCAGGCCGGAAAGCTCGATGGCGACTGTCGCACCGTGACGGGCCGGTCGATGGCCGAGAACCTGGAGGGCAAGGAAGCGCGCGACCGCGAGGTTATACGGCCATTCCAGACGCCGCTGAAGGAGCGAGCCGGCTTCCTCGTCCTCAAGGGCAATCTGTTCGATTTCGCGATCATGAAGATGAGTGTCGTGTCGGAGGATTTCCGCCGGCGCTACCTCCAGGAGCCTGGGCGCGAGGGCGTGTTCGAGGGCCGGGCAGTGGTTTTCGACGGGTCGGAGGATTATCATCGGCGTATCAACGATCCTGAACTCGGCATCGACGAAAATACTATCCTCGTTATCCGCGGCGCCGGGCCGCTCGGCTGGCCGGGCTCGGCTGAGGTCGTCAACATGCAGCCGCCGGATCACCTGCTGAAACGCGGCATAAGCAGCCTGCCGACGATCGGCGATGGCCGCCAATCGGGCACGGCCGACAGCCCCTCGATCCTCAACGCTTCGCCGGAAAGTGCTGCCGGCGGCGGCCTCGCCTGGCTTCGCACCGGCGACGTCATCCGCATCGACTTCAATCAGGGACGCTGCAACATGCTGGTCGACGAGACCGAGATCGAGCGGCGCAAGGGCGAAGGTATTCCGCCGGTGCCGGCGGATGCGACGCCGTGGCAGCAGATCTACCGCCGCTCGGTCACGCAATTGTCGGACGGTGCGGTGCTGGAGGGGGCGACGGATTTCCGCAGGATCGCGAAAAATCCGCCGAGACACAACCACTGATCGTGATGTGCTGGGAGCTGCAATTTCTTTGATCCAAAAGAGGAAGCCGTAACGAACGGTTCACCTCGTCACGAATTCGGTTATTGGAACAAGGCTTCATTAATGCCGGCTTGAGACCATATTACAGTTATGCAAAGCAGCTAAGGCTGAAACCGCGTGCCAGAGAACAAAGCCACACGATCCGAACGAGAGTTTCAGGATCTTCTGCGTCGGCTCGAACTTGCTCTCGATGCCTCTCAGATCGGTGTCTGGGAGCACAGCATCGAGCAGGACGGGATCTTGTGGGATGCGCAGATGCACCGCCTTTATGAGACTGGGGAGAGCTTCCGTCTGGTGCCGGCATCGCTTTGGTCGAACGCGATCCATCCCGACGATCGCGAGCAGGCCGAACGCGACTTCGATGAGGCGATTGCAACACGGGGCGCCTATAATTCACAATTTCGGATCGTCCTGCCGAGCGGCGAAATCCGCCATCTGCGCTCACGCGCGCATTTCTACGTGGATGCGGAGGGGCTGCCCTCCTTCATCGGCGCTGAATGGGATGTGACTGCCGACGTACTGCTCAATGCGGAACTCGCGCGGCAGAAGGTGGTGGCAGAGGCGAGGGCGTTGGCGCTGGAGGAAAGTAATGCCCGCATCGAGCACGTCGCCGATCACGATTATCTCACCGGCTTGCCGAACCGTCGCCTTCTCGACAAGCGGCTGACGGAGCTGCCGGCCGACAGAAGCATTACGACGCTCGGCGTCTTGCATCTCGACCTCGACCAGTTCAAGCAGATCAACGACAGTCACGGTCATGCGGCCGGCGACGCCGTTCTCAAGGCCGCAGCCCTTCGCATCACTGCCGCCATTCCTGCAAACGGTATGGTCGCCCGCGTCGGCGGCGACGAATTCGTTATCGTGTTGATCAATTTCAGCGATCTCGCTGAGCTGAAGCTGATTACCGAGGACGTTCAGCGCCGGCTGCGGAAAAAGATCCGCTTCGGTCAGGAGATGCTGCAATCCGGCGCCTCGATCGGCGTTTCCTGGAGCGGCGATCGGCGGGCGCGCAGCCTGCTTGCCGAATCCGATCTGGCGCTCTACCAGGCCAAGAAGCTCGGGCGCAACCGCGTCGAATTCTTCACGCGGCAGCTGCAGGAGGATCTGCGCGCCAAGCGTCGCCTCGTCGAAGAGCTGAAGCTCGGGCTGGAGCGTGGCGAGATCGTTCCCTATTATCAGGTGCAGCTCGACGCCCGGACGCGTGATGTCATCGGCTTCGAGGCGCTGGCGCGCTGGAAACATCCCGAGAAGGGCGTGCTCGCCCCGGGGGTATTCCTCAAGATCGCCGACGAGCACGGGCTGGCGGCGGAGATCGACGCGGCGATCCTCAAAAGCGTCCTGGAAGACAGACTGTTCTGGATGTTGCGGGGCCTCGCTGTTCCGCGCATCGCCGTCAATATCTCGGCGTCCCGCCTTGCCGACCCGACCTTGCTCGGCAAGCTGAGGAAACTCGATATCCCGCCCGGCGTGATCGTCTTCGAACTGGTCGAGACGATTTTCCTCGACGACAGCGACGAAAAACTGCTCGATCATATCGGCGATATCAAACAGATGGGCATCGACATCGAGATCGACGATTTCGGATCCGGCCACGCCTCGCTCATCGGTCTCGTCAAGCTGCGGCCGAAGCGGCTGAAGATCGACCGGCAGCTCATCGCCGAGGTCGTCGGTGCCGCCGAACAGCGGCGCGTGGTGGGTTCGATCGTGGAGATCGCCAAGGCACTCGATGTCGAGGTGATCGCCGAAGGCATAGAGACTGAAGCCCATGCCGTCGTGATGGCTGAACTCGGCTGCGACGGCTTGCAGGGTTATGCGTTCGGTTATCCCGCTCCGGCGGCCGAGATGGACCGGCTTTTTTCATCGACGAAGAGCGGAAGCCAAAAGCAAAAGGCCGTGATTGGCGGTTAAGATGTTTCCCCGCTTTTGAAGACGGGCGTGCGATATCTCTTCGGTGCGGCGTTTTGCTCCCATCGGCGGGAGGAGAATTGACGCGCAAGTAATTTTCTTGAGCTTGCAACGGTCCTGTTTCATGGTAATGCGGAAACGAAGCTTTCTGCATTGCATCGAAAATGACTATACGCGTCGCCAAGACCATGAGCGCGTGGTTCTTCGTCATTTTCGGCTGCAATCGGGGAGCCGGGGACCCGGCAATTGCTTTGCCGTTGCCGGGATGAACTTGCGGGACATTCAATCTGGGAAGGTCGCATGAATTCGGAATTTGCCGTTCGTTCGATGCGGCCCGGCGAACTGGAACTCGTGCTCGAATGGGCGCGCCAAGAGGGCTGGAATCCGGGCCTCGACGATTCGCTTGCATTTCTCGAGGCCGATTCGTCCGGATTCTTCGTCGGCGCCATGGGTGAAGTCCCGGTCGGTTCGATCTCGGTCGTCAAATATGGCGAGAGTTTCGCTTTCCTCGGCCTCTACATCGTCCATCCCGATTTCCGCGGCAAGGGTTACGGCAAGGCGATCTGGGAGGCGGGCATATCAAGCGCGCAAGACCGGACCATCGGCCTCGACGGTGTGGCCGCACAGCAGGACAACTACCGCAAGGCCGGCTTCGAACCCGCCTATTCCACCATTCGCTACGGCGGCGTCGCCGCCTCCTTGCCGGTCTCGACGCTTGTTGCGCAGCCGGTGCTGGATTCGCGCCTCGAAGGCCTGCAGCGTTATGATTCGGCGATCTTTCCGCAGCCGCGGGATGCTTTCCTCGCCGCCTGGTGTACCGGCCGCAAGGGCCGTCGCTCGGCTGTGGTACGCAAAAGCGGCAAGATCCGCGGTTACGGCACGATCCGCCGCTGCTATGAGGGCTACAAGATCGGCCCGCTTTTTGCCAACGACGCCGACAGCGCCGCAGCACTGCTTGCCGAATTGATCCCTGAGGCAAAAGGGGCTGCAATCTTCATCGATATCCCCGCGGAGAACCAGGAGGCGGTCGCGCTTGCCGAAGGCCTCGGCCTGCAACCGGTGTTCGAGACGATGCGCATGTATCGCGGGCCGGCGCCGGCCATCCAGATCAAGCATGTCTTCGGGGTGACGACGCTGGAGCTCGGTTAGTCCAGAGCAATTCCGGACGCGAAACCGCGGCACACTTTTGCTGGAATTGTTCTAAAGCGCGTCGCGATCTTTCAGATTCGCTCTTCGCTCTTCGCTCTTCGCGCTTTAGGTCTTTGTTTTCGCATGTCGTTGCCCCAAAACCGCTGCACACTTTTGCGCGACATGCTCTAATCCACCGGCGAGGCCGGTACGGTCGGGGCGGACGCTTTTGGCCGGCCCTTTTCGGCAATCGCGATGCCGCCGAGCGTCAGCGCCAGCGCGATTGCGTGAAAGGACTGAAGCGTCTCGCCGATCAGGGCGACGGATAGCAACGTGCCGAACACTGGCACCAGATTGATGAAGAGGCCGGCCCGGTTGGCGCCGATCGCCTCGACACCCTTGATATAGAAGATCTGTGCCAGCAGCGACGGGAATATCGCCGTGTAGAGGGTGATGCCCCAGCCGGCCTGGTCCGGCCATTGCGCCGCACCTCGGCCAAGCTCCCAGAGGAGCAGCGGCACCGACGTCAACATGGCGGCGAAGGCCGGAAAGGCCATCAGCGTGCGCCAGTCAACCGGCGGTTTCCAGCGCAGGAAGATCGTGTAGAGCGAATAGGCGGCGATGGCGATCAGCATCAATCCGTCGCCGCGGTTGAGCTGCAACTGCCACAGCGTGGCGAGGTCGCCATGGGCGGCCGTCAGCGCCACGCCGACCAGCGTCATGCCGAAGCCGAGGCATTGCGCCAACGAGATGCCGGTGCGGAAAAATACGAAATTCAGCAGGAAGATCAGCATCGGAATGCCGGCCTGCTCGATGGCGACGTTGATGGCCGTCGTATATTGCACGGCCGAGTAAAGCATGGCGTTGAAGAGGGTATAGCCGATGGCGCCGTAGCAAAGGAGCAGTGGCAGGTTCTTCCTGGCCACCGGCCAGTCCTTCTTCAACTGAGGTACGGAAATCAAGGCGATCAGCGCGACGGCGAGGAACCAGCGCAGGAAGGTCAGCATCATCGGGCTGACATGCCCGATCGCAAGCTTTCCGGCGACGGAGTTGCCGCCCCAGCAGAGGGTGGCGACGACGAGGCATACATAGGCGGTGGCTTGCAAGAGCGTTCTTCCGGTCTTTTCGCGCTCGCCGAGCGACGTTTTATCACGGGCAATAGCCTGTCGGCTGCTGATTTGTCACGTAAAAAGCCCAATCACCTGTGACAACAGGGTCGCTTTCCCAAAAACAAAGCTTTATAGATGCGCGGGTTTGAGCAGGTGCGCGGTTCTGCGCCGGTAACAGGAAGAGTTGGATGACGAACGTAGTCGTGGTCGGTTCGCAATGGGGTGACGAGGGCAAAGGCAAGATTGTCGACTGGCTTTCGGAGCGCGCGGATATCGTTGTGCGCTATCAGGGTGGACACAATGCCGGCCATACACTCGTCATCGACGGCACGAGCTACAAGCTGTCGCTCCTGCCTTCCGGTGTCGTGCGTCCGGGCAAGATGGCCGTCATCGGTAACGGCGTCGTCGTCGATCCGCATGCGCTGATCGCCGAGATCGGCCGGCTGGAGGCGCAGGGCGTGACGGTTACGCCTGACAATCTGCGCATCGCCGACAATGCGACGCTCATTCTTTCCCTGCACCGCGAACTCGACGCGATGCGCGAAGATGCTGCGTCGAACAGCGGCACCAAGATCGGCACGACACGCCGCGGCATCGGTCCGGCCTATGAAGACAAGGTCGGCCGCCGTGCCATCCGGGTCATGGATCTTGCCGATCTCGACAGCCTTTCCGGCAAGGTCGACCGTATCCTGACGCACCACAATGCGCTTCGCCGGGGTCTCGGTGTGGCCGAGGTCAGCCACCAGACGATCATGGACGAACTGACCTCGATCGCCGACCGGGTGCTGCCGTTCCGTGACACCGTCTGGCTCTTCCTCGACAAGGAGCGCCGCAAGGGCTCCCGCATCCTCTTCGAAGGTGCGCAGGGCAGCCTGCTCGATATCGATCACGGCACCTATCCTTTCGTGACCTCGTCGAACACCGTGGCCGGCCAGGCCGCGGCCGGTTCCGGCATGGGCCCGGGTTCGCTCGGCTATATCCTCGGTATCACCAAGGCCTATACGACGCGCGTCGGCGAAGGCCCGTTCCCGACCGAGCTGAAGGACGCGATCGGAGAGTTCCTTGGCGAAAAAGGTCATGAGTTCGGCGTGGTGACCGGCCGCAAGCGGCGCTGCGGCTGGTTCGATGCCGCGCTCGTGCGCCAATCGATCGCCACCAACGGCATCACCGGCATCGCGCTCACCAAGCTTGACGTGCTCGATGGTCTCGAGGAGCTGAAGATCTGCGTCGGCTACATGCTCGACGGCGAACAGATTGATCATCTTCCCGCAAGCCAGGGAGCGCAAGCTAGGGTCGAACCGATCTACATCACGCTGGAGGGCTGGAAGGAATCGACCGTCGGCGCCCGCAGTTGGGCGGACCTGCCGGCACAGGCGATCAAATATGTTCGCCAGGTCGAAGAGCTGATCGGGGCGCCTGTCGCGCTCCTTTCCACCAGCCCGGAGCGGGATGACACGATACTTGTGACCGATCCGTTTGAGGACTAAGCTCACGGGTCACTGTGGAGGATAGTTCGGTAGCGTGCCGGACTTCTTGAGAAAGTACTGATGGCGGATTTTATTGCAGTTATTCGGCGGGCTGTTGACGGCCTGGCTGAAAATACCCCCGAAATGCGGGTGAAAGTCTACGAACGTGCCCGCGGCGCAGTGCAGCGGCAGCTCGAGAACATGAAGCCGCGTCCGCCGGAAGCCATGCTGCAACGCCAGCTCGAAAAGCTCGAGGCCGCCATCCGCGAGGTGGAAGGCGAGCATTCCGAAGCGCTGCCGCTCGATGCGTCGGCTGCCGCCGTCGCCGCGCCGGAACCCTCGGAAGAACAAACGGTTCAGGACGAAGGCGAACCGGCGT
The DNA here is from genome assembly GCF_000172795.2 of Rhizobium sp. CIAT894. Classification (NCBI taxonomy): domain Bacteria; kingdom Pseudomonadati; phylum Pseudomonadota; class Alphaproteobacteria; order Hyphomicrobiales; family Rhizobiaceae; genus Rhizobium; species Rhizobium sp. CIAT894. The sequence goes on along the minus strand of NZ_CP020947.1, from coordinate 3,438,119 downwards.
CTGCGCCGGAGACAGCCGCCGAGGAGCCGGCCTACGAAGCCGATGCGGAACCGCAGGCGGCCGAGGCTGCCGACGAGACCGATCACGTCGAAGCCGCCGCGCCTGAGGAAGCAGAGGAAGAGGTCGCCGCCGAAGAGCCTCTTTCCCAGGAAACACTGGTTTCCCCGGAAATACCTGCTTTAGCCGAGACAGAGGTTTCGCCGGAGACATCCACTCCCGTCGAGACATACTGGCATCCCTCGCATGAGGAGGAAGCGCCGGCCGAGGAATGGCATGCCGGCGAGGCGCGCGGCGTTGCCGCCGAAGACGTTGCCTCCGGACATGTCGGCTGGGCGCCGCCTGCCGGGCATTCTTACGAGGAAGCCGACGAACATCGCGCTGACGATCAGCATCCCGCTGAAACCGAGGAGACCGTGGCCGCACCGTCGGCCGAGGACGCTTACGAGCCCGTCGAGCCGCTCCAGCCGCTCACACGTGGCATAGACCATGCTGCCAACCGGCTGGTGGAGCCGGTCGCCAATTTCGATCGTCCGCAGGAGTTCGTCGAGCACAGCCGCGAGGAGCCGCTGCAGGCTGACGCGGCTGCGCATTTCGATCCCGTCTGGACCGAGCCGGCCGCCGAAGCGCCGGCCCCGGCGCCGAAGGATGCGGAGACCGAATGGGCGGAAGAGGAACTCCGGCAATATTCACAGACGGCGCCGACCACCCCGGATACCTCGGCGCGTGCTTTCGAGGAGGTAATATCGAGCCTCGAAAATGCGGCGCCTGCAGCTGTCATGCCGACGGCCAAGGAAAGTTTCTCCTGGGAGACCGCTGCCTTCGACGATCTGCCGCCGATCGAGGCCAGCAGCAATAAGAAGACGCCGGTCGCCTCGCATTTCGACGATGTCGATATCTTTGCGGAAGTGCACAACGGCAAGCCGGCGGCTCCAGGCAGCGCGCCGAGCGATGACTGGCGCGAGGCTAAGGCGTTGCGCGGTTACGATCGCCGCGGCTCAGTCGCCGCTGACGACGATGACGCCAATCCGGGAATGGATATCGATCAGATCGTCGCTTCCAAGCTGCAGGGCAAGAGCTTCCGGATGGAGCCGAAGCGCCGTCGCTTCGGCATCGGCACGGTGATCACGCTCATCTTCGCCCTCATCCTGATCGGCGGCGGCGCCTATGCCGGCTGGATGAACAGAGAGGCGCTGGTGGCGATGGTCGACGGGCTCGTCAGTTCGGCGCCGTCGCAGGCAACCAGGAACGAGACGCCGCCGTCGGCAGGCTCCGCGACGCCTGCCCAGCCGGATGCGGCAACACCGGCCCAGCCGACCACGCCGGGAGCGCAGAATACGCCCGCGGCGCCGGCGCAGCCGAACCCGAACCCGAACCCGCAGGTAGCGTCAGTGAACAATGACGGCGCTGCGGCCAATTCGAAATTCACCCAGCGGCTGCTGACGGATGGGACCGAGGTCGACAGCGGACCGGCGACAGTGCCGGGAACGCTGACCGCGGAAGGAAAATCGGTCGCCGAACAGAATGTCGCGGCCGCCGATGCGCCGCCGCCTGCGAGCGCGCAAGGTGATACGGCACCGGCCGAAACGCTGACGCCGAACGGCCCGGCGGCTTCCCCGCAGCAGACCGCTCCCGTCGGCTCGTCGCAAAAGATGTTCCTCTATGAGGAGCGCATCGGCCAAAGCTCGCCGACGGCGATTGAGGGGTCAGTCGTCTGGAGTGTGCAGCACGAGGCTGGCCAGGGCGGCCGGCAGGAGGCGACAGTGCAGGGCAACGTGACCGTGCCGGAGCGCAATCTTTCGGCTCTCGTCACCTTCAAACGCAATTCCGACCCGTCGCTGCCGGCAAGCCATCTCGTCGAGATCGTCTTCTCGGTGCCGCCGAATTTCGAAGGCGGCAGCATCGACAGCGTCCAGCGCATCTCGATGAAGCGCACCGAGCAGGACCGCGGTGATGCGCTGATCGCGGTCCCGGCCAAGATCACCGACGATTTCCACATGATCGCCCTCAACGACTATCCCGATGCGCGCAAGGCCAATCTCGACCTGATGTCGACCCGCAGCTGGATCGATATCCCCGTCACTTACCGCAACGGCCGCCGCGCGCTGCTGACGATGGAAAAGGGCGACACGGGAACCGAGGCCTTCAATACGGCGATCAAGGAATGGGCTGCACTCGGGGATGTTTCTACGAGCCAGTGATGGCGGACGCTTCGTTTTTCTTGAGACATTTGTTGTGGGGGCGAAGTTAACCGCTTGCTCCCTCTTCTCCCCGCTGGGGAGAAGAGATTCGTTGTAACGCCCTGCCATCCCAAGACGTCTGCAGACAGGTTGGATGAGGGCGCATGGTACGCTCCAATTGACAAAACAAAGACGCCACCTCCCATCGGGAGGTGGCGTTTCCAATTCTCAAGTTGAGCAATCAGGCCGTAGCTTCGACGACGCGGACGGCCTTGGCGCGTTCCTGGGCTTCCTTGCGGACAGCGTCCTGAACCTTTTCGAAGGCGCGGACCTCGATCTGGCGGACCCGTTCGCGGCTGATGTCGAATTCCGTCGACAGGTCTTCCAGGGTCACCGGATCCTCGGCGAGGCGGCGAGCCTCGAAGATGCGGCGTTCGCGTTCGTTCAGCACGCTCATCGCTTTCGCCAGCATACGCCGACGGGTATCGAGCTCATCCTGTTCGATCAGCACGTCTTCCTGGCTGTCATGGTCGTCCACCAGCCAATCCTGCCACTGGCCGCTGTCACCTTCTGCCGCCTTGATCGGCGCGTTCAGCGAGGCGTCTCCGGACAGGCGGCGGTTCATCGAAATGACCTCCTCCTCCGAGACTTTCAGCTTCGTGGCGATTTCGGAGACGTGCTCCGGCTTCAGATCACCGTCGTCGATCGCCTGAATGCGGCCTTTCAGCCGGCGCAGATTGAAGAACAGGCGCTTCTGGTTGGCCGTCGTGCCCATCTTCACCAGCGACCACGAACGCAGGATATATTCCTGGATCGAGGCCTTGATCCACCACATGGCGTAAGTGGCAAGACGGAAGCCGCGCTCGGCGTCGAATTTCTTGACGGCCTGCATCAGGCCGACATTGCCCTCGGAAACGACTTCACCGATCGGCAGGCCGTAGCCGCGATAACCCATGGCGATCTTGGCGACCAGGCGAAGATGGCTGGTGACCAGCTTGTGGGCGGCGTCGCGGTCGCCATGCTCGGCATAACGCTTGGCGAGCATGTATTCCTGCTGCGGCTCAAGCATCGGAAACTTGCGGATTTCGTCGAGATAACGATTGAGACCGGCTTCGCCGGCGGTAATGGACGGCAAGGTATTTCGGGCCATAGTGCACCCTCCTAAAGTGGATTCCGGTTCCCGTTGGAAACGCGTCCTCGCGTTAAAAAAGGCAAACCGGGACGTGCGGCTCTTATTCCGAGCCCGCACTAAGTCCATATACAGATAAGTGTGGCGAAACGGCGGTTCAAGGTGCCGCTCACGCGAGTGTGAGAGGGGCGGAGACGCCTCTATCCCCGCAATGCCTCGACCAGTTCCACCATATCATCCGGCAGAGGCACCTCGAAATGCATGATTTCGCCAGTGCGGGGATGCTCGAATTGCAGCATGAAGGCATGCAGCGCCTGGCGGCCGAAACCGTTGACGACCTTGCGGATGTCCTCGGGCAGGCGATTGGCCTTGGTCTTGAAGCCGGCGCCGTAAACCGTATCGCCGAGCAGCGGATGGCCGATATGGGCCATGTGGACACGGATCTGGTGGGTGCGGCCGGTTTCGAGGTGGCACTCGACCAGCGAGGCAAGCGCGGTTGCATCCGGCTTCTCCTGGAAGCGCTCGATCACCTCGTAATGAGTGATCGCCTCATCGGCGTCATGGCTGTCGGGGCGCTTGACGGCGCGGCGCGTGCGATCGCCGGTGGCGCGGCCGAGCGGCGCGTCGATCGTGCCCGTCAGCGCGCGAGGCCTGCCCCAGACGACTGCCTGGTAGGCCCGCTCCAGCGGCATGGTGCGGCCATGGTCGGCAAATTGCAGCGAGAGGTGGCGATGGGCAATATCGTTCTTGGCGACGACCATGACCCCCGTCGTGTCCTTGTCCAGACGGTGGACGATGCCGGGGCGACGCACGCCGCCGATACCGGAGAGCGTATCGCCGCAATGATAGATCAGCGCGTTGACTAGCGTCCCCGTCCAGTTGCCGGCGCCGGGATGGACGACGAGACCGGAAGGCTTGGAGATGACGATGACGTCTTCGTCCTCATGGAGGATATCGAGTGGGATGTCCTCGCCGAGCGGCGTCGGGTCTTCCGGCTCGGGCAGCGTGATCTCGAAACTGTCGCCCTTGCGCACCTTGCGCTGCGGGTCGGTGACGGGTTCGCCGCGCAGAAAAACCTGGCCGTCCTTGATCAGCGTCTTGATGCGACTGCGCGAAAATTCCTCGCCGACCTGCGCCGTCAGCCATGCATCGAGCCGGCCTTCGGCAGTTTCATCGGCGGTCAGGACTTTTCTATTGCCGGCTGCTTGTTTAAAGGGGTCGCTCAAGACGCTTCTTCTCCGACGTATTTTTTAGAACGGGACGCACAGATGACAGCAATCGAGCCAGACGAGCAGGAAGAAAAGCCCCTTGATCCGGCGATGGAAAGTGTCCGGCGCAAGATGGTCCGCCTGCAGATCGTTTCCGGCGCCATCATGTTCGTGAGCCTTATGGCGGTCTTCGGCGCGGTTGTCTACAAGGCGATGCACAGCGAGCCGAAGGAGACGGCGGCCATCTCTGCCGCCTCCGGCGTGCCCTCGGATGCACCGCTTGGAGCGACCGTTTCCCTGCCGTCCGGCTTCAAGGTGCAGTCCACCTCGTTTTCGGCAGGGCAGATTCTGTTCTACGGCGAAACGGCCGAGGGCAAGGGCAAGGCGCTGGTCTTCGACCTCAGGACCGGCCGCACCGTCGCCGACGTCACTGTCGCGGGCAATTGAGGCCTGCATGGCCGCCGTTCCGATCGCCATCGACAGCGCCGACGATCCGCGCATCGCTGAATTCCGCGATATCAGAGAGCGTGACCTGACGGGACGGGACAACCGGTTCGTCGCCGAGGGCACCGTCGTGCTGCGCATGCTCGCCGATGCGCATGCGCAAGACCGCGGCTTTTCTGCCGAGAAGATCCTGCTGCTGCGCAACCGCGTCGACGGCGTTCTGCCGATCCTGGAGCGGTTGCCGGCCGATGTGCCGGTCTATGTCGCCGAGGCCGATGTTCTCAACGGCGTCGTCGGTTTCCATCTGCATCGCGGCGTTCTCGCGCTCGGCAGGCGGGAGGATCGGGGAGAGGCGGCGCTGCTCGATGCGCTGCCGGAGCGGGCGCTGGTGCTCGTCGGCTGCGGCATTTCCAATCACGACAATGCCGGCTCGATGTTCCGCAATGCGGCGGCCTTCCGGGCGGATGCGGTGCTGCTCGACGAAACCTGCTGTGACCCGCTCTACCGCAAGGCGCTGCGTGTCTCGGTCGGTTCGGTGCTGAGCGTTCCCTACCGGCGCGGCGGCAAGGCGCTGGATGTGCTGCTGGCGCTTGCCGAACGAGGTTTTGCCATCTGGACGCTTTCGCCGCACGGCGAGACCGATATCCGTGCCATTCCGGCTTCAGCGCGCATGGCGCTCGTCGTCGGCACGGAGGGGGAGGGATTGCCGGAGGCGCTGTTGGCGCGTTTCCAGAGCGCGCGCATTCCGCAGTCGGAGGAACTCGACAGCCTCAATGCTGCGACCGCGACGGGGATTGCATTGTTTTCCATGGCTTCCGCGATGAAGCTTTTTTAAGATCTCAGTGCTGGGGATCGGCGATGATCGCCGCCGCCCGGTCGGCGAGGCTGACACGATCGCCAGAGGTCTTTTCCGCCGCATCCGGCAACAGCGAGCGGATCGGCGACGATGGACCTTCGTTGAGCGCGGTCAGCGCCACCATGTTGGCGGCGATCGAGGCGATTTCTTCGCGGATCGCGCCGTCGCGTCCGGTAACGGTCTTTGCCTTCTGAAGGCGATCGGCAAGAGCGGCGCTGCGGCTGCGGACATCCTCGCCCATCTCTGTCGTCAGGGCAGCGGTATCGAGCGAGGATGCGGTCGTGTCTTCGGCCGCATCCCCGGCCGGCACTTCCGTGGCCATTTTGGCAAGGCCTGCGTCGCGCAGCAACCGGTTGACTTTGCGGATCTCGGCGTTGGCGGCCTTCACCTGCTCCTTCAATTTGGCGATCTCCTGCTGGCGGCGGGCGAGCAGGGTTTCCTTCTCGGCAGCCGAAGCGCTGTCGCGCGCGGCCTTGTCCTCGAGACGGATCACCATGTGCTGCTGCTGCGTCAATTTCTGTTCGGCATCCCTTGCGCGTTTCTGCAACAGGTTGACGTCCTGGCGCAGCGTGTCTCGTTCGTCGCGCAGCGCGTTGGCGCGGAACTTCAGGCTCTCCGCCTCGGTTTCGCGTGCGGCGAGGTCGATCCTCAGGCCATCGGTCTGTTCGCCGAGTTTGCTCAGCCGCGTCCTCATCTGCGCCAGTTCGCTCTCCTTGTTGGCAACGGACTGTTCGGCAATATGCAGGTTGGTCTTCAACTGGCTGATATAATTCTCGTCCTTGCGCAGATGCGAGCGCTGCTCGGCGGCCTCGACATGCATCTCGCCGATCTGCGACTGCAATTCGCTGATCTCGGCGGCGAGCCTGCCGGCATCGACGGCAAGCGCGTCGTGGCGAAGCTGGAGCGACAGGGATTTTTCGCGCTCACGCAGAAGGTCCTGGGTGGTCCGGGCATTTTCAGCGGCATAGAGCGCGCGCACCATATCCTTCTGGGCGCGAACCTCCTGCGGGCTCAGCGGCATGGTCGCCTTCAAGCGGTTCTCGGTATACCAGACGATGCGCCGGTGCACGGCGGGCGAGATCAGAAAGACGAGGAAGGCCGCGGTCAGGAAGCCCAATCCGAACAAGAGAGCATATTCGATCACGGCGCGGCCATCGATTCGAAGGTTAATACGGAGTCAACCGAGATGATTAAGCACGCATGGTGCGCATGGCAAGGCCGCCGATGCGGTCGGCGGCCAATTCCCCGTTGCTCTGCGGCCTCAGAAGGGGTTCCAGGTCGGCGCCTGGGTGATCTTGAGATAGCCGACATTGATGCCGAGACGGGCGCCGACGCCGGTGCGGATCGGCACGACAAGCACGTCGTTATTCTTGAGCAAGGTCATGCCGAAGCCGGCGATCACATAGGCCGAGCCGCTGACGCCGCCGAAGCGGGCATAGATACCGTTGACGGTGGGCAGGTCGTAGACCAGCATCATCACGCGCGAGCCCTGGCCGCCGTAATCGAGGCCGAGCGAGGGGCCTTGCCAGTAGAGATTATGTTCGCCGGCGTTTTTGGTGTTCAGCTGGCCTTCGCCGTAGGTCAGGCCGGCGATGAAGGCGCCGCCGCCCTCTTGTCCGAGGATGTAGCCGTTCGGCAGGCCGTATTTCTGGAAGGCACCCTCGACGACTTTGGCAAGGCCGCCGCTGGCGGAGCCGAAGAAGGAATGGCCGGCATCGACGATTTCCTGCATCGTATACTGGCCGTTGTCCTGGGCGGAGGCGGGTCCGGCAACCATCAGCGAGGAAAAAACGAGGGCCGAAAGCAACCTGCAGAAGCCGATGAATCGGTGCGGAAATCGAGGGCGCATGGTGTCATCCGTTCGTCGTTTGGCTGGGAGCGGGCAAGCGCTCGCGGCGATTGGTGCATTTTGCGCCGATGATCTTAACAATCGGTTTACCAAATATGGTGTCATTATGGCACTGAATACGATCGCAAACTTCGCGCAATTTTGATGAAGCATATTCCCGGGCGCGATGAAGTTGCCGCCCCTCAGGAGACGATGATGTCCAAGAATCCCAATCTCACCTTGTCCGGCCCGGATCTGGCCGCGCTTCTTTGCAGCCGCGTTTGCCACGACGTCATCTCACCGGTCGGTGCGATCAATAATGGGCTGGAACTCCTCGATGAGGGTGGTGCCGATGCCGATGCGATGGACCTGATCCGCACCAGCGCGCTCAACGCTTCCGTCCGCCTGAAATTTGCGCGCCTCGCCTTCGGCGCTTCAGGCTCCGTCGGCGCTTCGATCGATACCGGCGAGGCCGAGCGGGCCGCCAAGGATTTCGCCGTCGCCGAGAAGAAGACCGAGGTGATCTGGAACGGGCCGCGCGCCATCGTCGCCAAGAACCGCGTCAAGCTGCTGCTCAACCTCTTCCTCGTCGCCTATTCCGCCATCCCGCGCGGCGGCGTGCTCGAAGTGACGCTTGAGAATCCCGAGTTCGATGCCAGGTTCAAGCTCACGGCCAAAGGCAAGCTGATGCGCTTGCCGCCGAAATTCGTCGAGATATCGACCGGCGCGATCGAAGAGGCGATCGATGCCCATTCGATCCAGCCCTATTATACCGTTCTGCTGGCGCAGGAATGCGGAATGACGCTCGATCACAGCGCCAGCGCAGAAGAGCTGGTGTTCACGGCGGTGGCCGCCGCTGCCTGATTTTGGAGCCTGGGTGGGTTTCGGTGCCCGGACGGTAACGATTCCTTAGCCAGATGGACCTATCCTCCAGGGTTGTAAGAGGCCTCTCGCTGCGACGAATGCGAGGGGCAAAGGAGCGCCCATGCAAAGGTTCATGATCACCGATAATTCGGATATCGTCCGCAAGGTCGGCAAGCGCATTCTCTCCGAACTCGATTTTCTCGTCAGCGAGGCCTCCAATGCCGGCGAGGCGCTGCAGCGCTGCCAGGCGGAGCTGCCGGAATATCTGATCGTTGATTCCGGTATGGAAGGCGCTCTCGACCTGATCGCCGCCATCCGCGCCATGGACGGTGGCAAAGAGGTCAAGATCTACTACTGCGTTGTCGAGGCGGATCTGAAGAAGCTGATGGCCGGCAAGCGTGCCGGTGCCACTGATTTCCTCCTGAAGCCGTTCGATCGAAAGATCCTGACCGCCGTCTTCGGAAACCGCGCGATCGCTGCCTGACGGCAGCTCTCTTCCCCTGCAGCATGAGGCCGAAAGTGCAGGCGCTTCCGGCCGCCGATATTCTGTTTCCTTGATCGAGATAGAGAGGATTTTGAACCGATCCAGCCGGAGGTCCTCATCTCGGGGCCGCTTCCGATGGCCGGCCAACGAAAAATCCCGCCAGAAGGGCGGGATCTTCGTTATCCGATAAGGGGGGATCGGAAAATCAGGCGGTTTCGGCGTATTCGGTGCCATCCGGCTCGCGCAGCACGTAGCCGCGGCCCCAGACGGTCTCGATGTAGTTGGCGCCGCCGGCGGCGTTGGCGAGCTTCTTGCGGAGCTTGCAGATGAAGACGTCGATGATCTTCAGTTCCGGCTCGTCCATGCCGCCGTAAAGGTGGTTGAGGAACATTTCCTTGGTGAGGGTGGTGCCTTTGCGGAGCGAAAGCAGCTCCAGCATCTGGTATTCCTTGCCCGTCAGGTGGACACGCTGGCCGCCGACTTCGACGGTCTTGGCATCGAGGTTGACGATCAGTTCGCCGGTCATGATGACCGACTGGGCGTGGCCCTTGGAGCGGCGGACGATGGCGTGGATACGGGCGACGAGCTCATCCTTGTGGAAGGGCTTGGTCATGTAGTCGTCGGCGCCGAAACCGAGGCCGCGAACCTTGTCTTCGATGCCGGCCATGCCCGACAGAATGAGGATCGGTGTCTTGACCTTGGACAGCCGGAGCGTGCGAAGCACTTCATATCCGGACATGTCGGGCAGGTTCAGATCGAGAAGGATGATATCATAATCATACAGCTTGCCCAGATCGACGCCTTCTTCACCGAGATCGGTGGTATAAACATTAAAACTTTCTGATTTCAGCATCAACTCGATGCTCTGCGCCGTAGCGCTATCATCCTCGATGAGAAGTACCCGCATAATTATCCCCTTTACCGCCGCCGAAAGGTGGTCTGGCCCCTACACGATACCGAACACGCTACGTGATTTGGAAGCTGCCACGAAATGGTTAACAAATTCTAATTCACTCTGGCAAGGAGTATCGAATTTATTAAATAATTTTTCCATTTCTCTGTTTTCCAATAGGAATCTCAAAAAGGCTTTCCTAAACTTTAACATTAGGAAAAGACGCTAAGTGATTCATCCGACTCGCCAATGAAAAGGTTCGAACTTCATGCCGCGGCATTTACCGACCCTTAAATCATCGGGCCTATCATTAACGATGCCCGTAAACGAAAGGTTACCAGCGGTAGGTATTTGTTAATATCGCCGGAAATTTTTTAGCAAACCGTGTCAAAGCGGCGCGCAGGGCGGTTTCAAGTTGAGCCGGGGTCTCGCATCACGGGAGTAATGCGTATGAAGTCGCGAGAGAGTCTCGTTCGCCTGAAGGAATTTCAGGTGAACGAAAAACGACGTCAATTGCAGCAGTTGCAGATGATGATGTCCGAATTTGAACGGATGACGAAGGATCTGGAGAGCCAGATCGTCGTCGAGGAAAAGAAGTCCGGAATATCAGACCCGAATCACTTTGCTTATCCGACCTTCGCCAAGGCTGCGCGTCAGCGGGCCGACAACCTGCAGGTTTCGATCAAGGAACTGAAAATGCAGGAAGAGACGCTGGAAATGGCGCTCGAAGAAATGCAGGCGGAATATGCAAGGGCGACGGCGCTGGAAGAGCGTGACACCAGCGCTCGCGCACGGGCATAAGAGAAAACGCCGGGCGCCGGCTTCGGCGCCGCGGGGATCGCCTCAGAGAAGCCATGTATGACGGGCGTGCTGTCCTTCATACATGGCTTTTGGTGTTTCATTTTTGCGTTTGCATGTCACCGTCCCGAAGTCGAGACACCTCAGGCAGGCGGATCAGTTCACGACATCGTGCCATTCGGGATGGCGCTGCGCCTGCGCTTTGAAGAACGGGCAGAGCGGAATGATCTTCCAACCGCCTGCGCGGGCCGATTCCACCGCGTGAAGCGCCAATGCCTGGCCGACGCCCTTGCCGCGCAAGGCATCGGGAACCGCCGTATGATCGATGATGACGAGCTTCGGCGAGGTGCGCGAATAGGTCATCTCCGCCTGGTGCCCCTCGACTTCTGCGGTATAACGGCCGCCGGAGGCGCCTTCCTCATTTCGAATGTCCATTGTCTTTCCCAGTGCACAGATATTTATCACAGCCGACGGTGACACGGCGGCGCCGTCGTGCCAAGCCGATGGAACAATTCCCGGGGGAGACGCAGTGTTCATGAAAAATGCCGGATGGGCGCGAGGTTCGCAGCAATGAGCCCGCTTTCGATCATCCGCCCCGCTCTTCTCGTGGCAGCGCCCTTCCTCCTGGCGCTCGGCCTCATCTTGCCGCTGGTCCGTTTCGAGACGCTGTATTTTTTCGATCAGACCCCGTCGCTCATCGAAATCGTCGCCTCCCTCTGGAAGGGCGGCGATGGACTGCTGGCGGCGATCGTCGCGCTGGTCTCGATCGTGCTGCCGTTTCTGAAGATGAGCGGGATTGCCGCAGAAGCGACGGCTGCCGGCGGCGGTGCCGGCAGCCTGTTTTATCGTCGCGTCGTGCCGCATCTGTCCAAGTGGTCAATGATGGACGTGCTGCTGGTCGCGATCGTCATTGCGGCGGCAAAGACGACGGGGCTGGCGGATGCCTTCACGCAGCCCGGTCTCTGGTGCTACGCGGCCTCGTCAATGATTTCGGGCCTTCTGCATTCCCTGATGGGAGATGCGTCCGGCCCGAAATAAATTGCATCGATGCTGGGTGCGATCAGTGGCGATACTGCTGGATGCGCGTGGTGCGCAGGCCGGCAAGGCCATGGCTGTTGATTGACGACTGCCAGGAGAGGAATTCTTCGACCGTGAGCGTGTAACGCTCACAGGCCTCTTCCAAGCTCAACAGGCCACCGCGAACCGCCGCGACAACCTCTGCCTTCCGGCGAATCACCCAGCGCCGCGTATTGGGCGGCGGAAGATCCGCGATCGTCAGGGGGCTGCCATCGGGGCCGATGACATATTTCACTCGGGGACGTATCATTTCGGTCATTGGACTCTCTACACAACGCAAGACCACGGACGTCACTCTAGCCTGCCACATTTAAAATTTGCCTAAACCCATCGTAAGACTTTGATAACAAATTTAGCCGCCCTCCCGGCCCGGGATTTGGGGTAGCCGGCTGCCGCCACGTGCAGCGGCTGCATGGGAGCGATACGAGGTCAATAATACCCGGTCTGCCGGGATAATTTTCCAAGCGCTCCAATATAAGAATGAACGCAGACTTCGTCTCGGTCTTCCCGCTGTTTCAGTCCAGTTCGTGCCTGATGCTTCGTGTCGGTGGGATGGGGTAGCCGTTTTTCTGCATGCTTCGGCGCGAGCTTCTCGTCGACGGCAGCAGCGTGCCGACCCGAGAATATGAGGCTACGAAGATAAACGTGAGTGGTGAGTCGATGATGGCGCTGAGAATGCTGCATTTTTGCCTTCGCCGACCGAGGATTTCGGATTTCGATCAACGACGCTAGAACAGGATGATTTAAGGCCGGGTCGGCCTTAAATCTGAATCCTGTTCTAAATTAAAGAGTTAGAGCATGATGTCGCCCGAAAACCGCTCACACTTTTCGGCATCATGCTCTAAGGAGCGGCTCGGCGAGATGGCGATGCTTGCTGGCTTCGATATATATCTGGTCATGGCTTTCCCACGGAGCGCGACCGCACGGCTCTTAGCGTGTCGCGTTGATCGACAACTGTCCGCGGGGTCTCCTTGAGTGCGCCGCCGCCGATCTCTTCTGTTGTGGCAGGGTGATAACGCGATGAAGCAGAGGATCGTGCCGATCTTCGGTGAGAGGAGCGGTCAATTGCAGGCGTCGCCGCCAATCAGCAAAACCGTCACTTGAAGACGCTTTTCCGAGGCACGGGCTGAAGAATGCCGTTGCACGACTCTGATCTGAAACAATACATTTTTCGCCTTCTCGGCAGCTGTACCGTGCAAGAGCAGGCGGTGGCGTGCTCTGCGGCTGTGGAAAGCTTCCGGGCGATGTCTGCCGCGGCGCCGGCCCAGAGGAGGGTATTGGAGAGCTGAGCCGCCGCGAAATCGAATGCTTACGATGGTTTGCGGTCGGCAGGAGCGGCGACGTAATCGCGATCATTCTCGATTTCTCGCCGCGTTTGGCGGTGGCGCTATCTGAAGCGTGGGCTTCGTAAGCGTGATTCGGTCAGCCGTCGCAGGCGGCCGCCAGGGCATTCCGGCGCGATTTCTTTGGCTCTTTGCCTTCGTGCCTGTCGTTATTCCGAAACCGCTATACACTTCCGGGCTTGCATTCAAGCAGTGTCACTGCGCGCTTCAGGTTCAGCTTCAACGCATGTAGGCCAAAACTGATGCACAGTTTTGGCCTACATGCGTAAACGCAGCTGGTCTTCTCGGAAAGCTTAGAAGCCTTTTCCGCGGGTCAGTTCCGACACGACGGTGCCGGCAATGATGCGGATATCCATCACGATCGAAAAATTGCCGACGTAATAGAGATCGCTGGCGATGCGGGCGCGCGCCTTGGCCGGACGATCGGTCGGACCGCGCAGGCCGCGCATCTGGGCAAGACCCGTCATGCCCGGGCGCATGGAGTGGCGCTGATGATATTCCGGCACGAGCTCTTCGTAGAGCATGCCGCCTGCACGCATGCCGATCGCATGGCAGCGCGGACCGACGACGGACATGTCGCCCATCAGCACGTTCAGCAGCTGCGGCAGCTCATCGACGTTCGTGCGACGAAGAATGGCACCGATACGGGTGATACGCGGGTCGTTCTTTACCGTCTGGGCAATACCCGAGACATCGCAGAGATCGGTCCGCATGGAGCGGAACTTGTAGACCTTTATGGCCTTGCAGTTCTTGCCCCAGCGGGTCTGCTTGAAGAGCACCGGTCCCGGGCTGTCGAGCTTGATCAGCAGCGCGACCAAAAGAAGGAAGGGGGCAAGGACGAGGAGGGCGCTCAACGACGAAACGATGTCGAACGCCCGCTTCAGGGCAATGTCCATCAGCGGCGCCTGCGGCGCATCGCTATGGATCACAGGGGTCTGAACCTTCAGGGTCGGCTGCTGGCGGCGGCTCGGCCGGAAGGAGTCAGTCGAAATGCTGTTGTTTAGTTCCGTGATGCTCAAGGATCGTACTCTGTTGTCTTCGAGGGGCGCGGCGGCAATAGGCGATCAATGGTTAACCCTGTCACCAGGGCTGCACTCAGGTGTTGGTAACCCTACTAAAACGGAAAAATGCGACAATTGTGTAATGGTGTCCAGAGAAATATCGCATCGCAACAAATCTTTCGCATTTGCGTTAAGTTGAGGCAACCTCATGATATTCCGTTAATAATTGGAATTTCGTCAAGGTTTCTAGGCCTTTGGCGAGACCTTCCAGGGGTGGTCCGACGTGCGGTTTCGGCACGCGACCGCTACTCGTTAACCGATATTTTTAACCGGATCCTAAGCGAAATTTTTGGGGCGAGGATGCCCGGCTGCGTTCAAACTGTATCACAATATGACAAAATCAAGGCGGATCGGCAGCATTCGGTCCGGAAGATTCGGCGAATCGGATTCGCGCCCGGAATCGCTTGATCCATCCTGGCGTTGCAAATCACACCCTTTAGCTGTCCGTGTTCCAAACGGTGCCGGCAGCGGCCTTAAGGAGGAGACGGAGCCATGTGAGCCCGGCAGCGACGGGTACGAAGCATCGCTCGGTGCGAGGGATTTATCCGTTGTCTGAGGTCAGCGCCTGCAGCGCGAGATTACGCCGGTTCGAGGACGTGTTTCCTGCCACCCCAGGAGATGAAGTTCGGGTTGGCGAAGTCGGAATCGGCCGCCGCTCCCGTCTTGCCGTAGGTCAACGGCGCTCCGTCGAGGGTCACAGTCGAACCGCCGGCGGCGCGCAGCACCGCATCGCCGGCCGCCGTGTCCCATTCCATCGTGCGCGTGAAACGCGGATAGACGTCGGCCTTGCCTTCTGCGAGCAGGCAGAATTTCAGCGAGGAGCCGATATTGGTGCATTTGGAGATCGCGTGGCGGGCGAGGAAGCTTCCGGTCTCAGGGCTGTTGTGGCGAAGGCTGGCGAGCGCCAACCTGTCGTCCGGCTGTTCGCGCACGGTGATTGCGCTGCGTGCGCCGACCGTGAAATCCTCCGTGACGACGAGCCTTTCGGCGTGGCCGCACTCTCCCGAGAAGGCGAGCCCGAGCGCCGGCGCATAGACAATGCCGGCCATCGGGGCGCCGTTCTCTATATAGGCGATGTTGACGGTAAATTCCTGCCGCCCGTCGACGAATTCGCGCGTGCCGTCGAGAGGATCGACCAGGAAGAAGCCTCGGCCGGCGATGTCGGGGACTTTTCCGGCGGCGACCGATTCCTCCGCCACGACCGGTATTTCGGGATAATCCCTGGCGAGATGAGCGAGGATGATGCGTTCGGCCTCCTCGTCGGCGACGGTGACCGGGCTTGCATCGGCTTTCATGGCGACTGGGAAGCCTTCGCGCAAAACCGTTATAATGGCCCTGCCGGCTTCGAGTGCCGCTCTTTCAAATGTCCTCAGCATTGTCCTTTTGCCGTTTCGCCGCGCGGGCGAACGTCCCACTGTCGCTCATCCGCAAACCATCCCTGTCACCATGCTCATTAATATGGTGTTTCCCGTTGCGCTCCGCATCCCCGATAACGCAGCTCACGATGCTACCATAAGCTTTCAGTCTTGTCAGACGAAGATGGGTATCTGCTAATGAAATGGTATTCGTAAAAGCAGCCGGCTTAAGGTCTGAATTTGCGTCATCTTCCAATTCTGTGGAATAGCTTACGCGGCAGACGGCGCATGAAATCGCCGGCAACATTGCCGAATGTTTAACCTGGCGGCGATTTCTGGCTAAAAATCCGCCTTCCGATGCCGATTTTCTGTGGATTTTGGTTCAAAACGAACCATTTAGGCCTGTTTCGCCAAGAATCTGCCGGAGTAAATCCTTTTTGTCTTCACATTTCCAACGAAACCGCTATGCATTCGGCTTATGAGGTTCCCTGAAACGGGGAACCGAAGAACCAAAAAGAGATGCAGCATTTTCGGCTCGCATCCAGGGGAAAACGACATATGGAGTATTTCGTCCAGCAGCTCTTCAATGGGCTGACGCTCGGATCCATCTATGGCCTTGTGGCTATTGGCTATACGATGGTTTACGGCATTATCGGCATGATCAACTTCGCCCATGGCGACATTTTCATGCTCGGTGGTTTCGCCGCTCTCATCGTCTTCCTCGTCCTCACATCCATCTTCGCAGGTCTCCCGGTGGCAATTCTGCTGCTGGCGATGCTTGTCGTTGCGATGCTGATGACGAGTTTGTGGAATTGGACGATCGAGCGCGTCGCCTACCGTCCGCTGCGCGGTTCCTTCCGCCTGGCGCCGCTGATCACCGCGATCGGCATGTCGATCGTACTGTCCAACTTCATCCAGGTGACGCAGGGACCGCGCAACAAGCCGATCCCGCCGATGGTGAGCACGGTCTACCAGTTCGGCAACATCTCGGTGTCGCTGAAGCAGATCATCATTATCGTCATCACGGCGGTACTGCTGACGATCTTCTGGTACATCGTCAACCACACCGCGCTCGGCCGCGCCCAGCGCGCCACGGAGCAGGACCGCAAGATGGCGGCGTTGCTCGGCGTCAATGTCGACCAGACGATTTCCATCACCTTCGTCATGGGTGCGGCACTCGCTGCCGTCGCCGGCACGATGTATCTGATGTATTATGGCGTCGCTTCGTTCGCCGATGGTTTCACGCCGGGTGTGAAGGCATTTACCGCGGCCGTTCTCGGCGGCATCGGCTCGCTGCCGGGCGCCGTCCTCGGTGGGCTGATGATCGGCCTGATCGAATCGTTGTGGTCGGCCTATTTCACCATCGCGTACAAGGATGTCGCGACTTTCGCCATCCTCGCTTTCGTGCTGATCTTCAAGCCGACGGGTATTCTCGGACGGCCGGAA
Source organism: Rhizobium sp. CIAT894 (assembly GCF_000172795.2). NCBI lineage: Bacteria > Pseudomonadati > Pseudomonadota > Alphaproteobacteria > Hyphomicrobiales > Rhizobiaceae > Rhizobium > Rhizobium sp. CIAT894. The sequence goes on along the minus strand of NZ_CP020947.1, from coordinate 3,421,157 downwards.
GTCGAGAAGGTATAACGTCATGGCAAACATTGAGAATTCTGCAGGCAAGTCCGATGCCGGACTTGTCCGCAAAGGCCTTACCGAAGCCCTTTTCGCCGCCGTCCTGTCGTTCGGCATGTTCGTTCTCTATGTCGGTCTCAAGACCGATCAGAACATCAACAACGAGCTGATTATCGTCCAGCGCTGGGGATTGCTTGCGATCTTCGTCGCCGTCGCGGCGATCGGCCGTTTCCTCATGGTCGTTTTCATCAAGCCGAATATCGACCGCCGCAAGCTCAGCAAGGCGCGAGAGGGCGATCTCGACATCTCGACGGAAAAGAACTTTTTCCATCGGCATTTCCTGAAGATCGCGCTGATTGCGCTGCTGCTCTATCCCATGGTGATCGTGGCGCTTGTCGGCGCACAGGGCTCGCTGAAGTGGGTCGACAATTTCGGCATCCAGATCCTGATCTATGTGATGCTCGCCTGGGGACTGAACATCGTCGTCGGCCTCGCCGGCCTGCTCGATCTCGGCTATGTCGCCTTCTATGCGGTCGGCGCCTATTCCTACGCGCTGCTGTCGAGCTATTTCGGCCTGTCATTCTGGGTGCTGCTGCCGCTTTCCGGCATCTTCGCGGCCTTGTGGGGTGTGATCCTCGGCTTCCCGGTGCTGCGCCTGCGCGGCGACTATCTCGCCATCGTGACGCTTGCCTTCGGTGAAATCATCCGCCTCGTCCTCATAAACTGGACTGACGTGACCAAGGGAACCTTCGGCATCTCGAGCATTCCGAAGGCGACGCTCTTCGGCATTCCTTTCGATGCGACGGCCGGCGGTTTTGCCAAGCTCTTCCACCTGCCGATGTCTTCCGCTTACTACAAGATCTTCCTCTTCTATCTGATCCTGGCGCTTTGCATGCTGACGGCTTACGTTACCATCCGGCTGCGCCGCATGCCGATCGGGCGTGCCTGGGAAGCGCTGCGCGAAGACGAGATCGCTTGCCGTTCGCTCGGCATCAACACGGTGACGACCAAGCTCACCGCATTTGCGACAGGCGCCATGTTCGGCGGCTTCGCCGGCTCGTTCTTCGCAGCGCGCCAGGGCTTCGTTTCGCCGGAATCCTTCATCTTCCTGGAATCGGCTGTCGTTCTCGCCATCGTCGTTCTCGGCGGCATGGGCTCGCTGACCGGCATCGCGGTCGCCGCGATCGTTATGGTCGGCGGTACCGAAGCGTTGCGCGAAATGGACTTCCTGAAAGTGGTCTTCGGGCCAGACTTCACGCCGGAACTCTACCGCATGCTGCTCTTCGGCCTCGCCATGGTCGTGGTCATGCTGTTCAAGCCGCGCGGTTTCGTCGGTTCGCGTGAACCGACGGCTTTCCTCAAGGAACGCAAGGCAATATCCGGAAGCTTCACCAAGGAGGGCCACGGTTGATGAGCCCCGTTACCAATACGATGTCGAGCGATACGCTTCTCAAAGTCGAGCACCTGTCGATGAAGTTCGGCGGCCTGATGGCCATCAACGACTTCTCCTTCGAAGCCAAGCGCGGCGATATTACCGCGCTGATCGGGCCGAACGGCGCGGGCAAGACCACCGTCTTCAACTGCATCACCGGCTTCTATAAGCCGACGATGGGAATGATTACGCTCAACCAGAAGAGCGGCAAGCAGTACCTGCTCGAGCGTCTGCCTGACTTCCGCATCACCAAGGAAGCCAAGGTGGCGCGCACCTTCCAGAACATCCGGCTGTTCTCCGGCCTGACCGTTCTCGAGAACCTGCTGGTCGCCCAGCACAACAAGCTGATGCAGGCATCGGGTTATACGATCCTCGGCCTCCTCGGCATCGGCCCTTACAGACGGGAGGCGGCCGCTGCGGTCGAGCTTGCACGTCACTGGCTCGAAAAGGCCGATCTGATCGACCGTGCCGACGACCCGGCGGGCGATCTGCCCTACGGCGCCCAGCGGCGCCTTGAGATCGCCCGCGCCATGTGCACCGGTCCGGAGCTGCTTTGCCTCGATGAACCGGCCGCAGGTCTGAACCCGCGGGAATCGGCAACGCTCAACGAGCTGCTGCAGAGCATCCGTGCCGAAACCGGAACGTCGATATTGCTCATCGAGCACGACATGTCGGTCGTCATGGAAATCTCCGATCACGTCGTCGTCCTGGAATACGGCCAGAAGATTTCCGATGGCACACCGGATCACGTGAAGAACGATCCGAAGGTCATCGCGGCCTATCTCGGCGTCGAGGATGAAGAGGTGGAAGAGGTGATCGCAACCGTCGAGCAGCTCGAAGGAGGCGCAAACTGATGGGCGACGAAGTAATGACGGGTCAACCGCTCCTTCAGGTGAACGGCGTCGAAACCTATTACGGCAATATCCGTGCATTGGCCGGCATCGATGTCCATGTCAACAAGGGCGAGATCGTCAGCCTGATCGGCGCCAATGGCGCTGGCAAGTCGACGCTGATGATGACGATCTGCGGCAGCCCGCAGGCCCGTACCGGCTCTGTCGTCTTCGAGGGTCGCGATATCACCAAGATGCCGACCCACGAAATCGCTCGCCTGCGCATCGCGCAGTCGCCGGAGGGCCGTCGCATCTTCCCGCGCATGACGGTTCTGGAAAACCTCCAGATGGGCGCCGGCCTGGATAATCTCAAATATTTCGCCGAGGACGTCGAGAAGATCTTCACGCTCTTCCCGCGTCTCAAGGAACGCCACGCCCAGCGCGGCGGCACGCTTTCGGGCGGCGAGCAACAGATGCTGTCCATCGGCCGCGCGCTGATGGCGCGCCCGAAGCTCCTGCTTCTCGACGAACCATCGCTCGGCCTTGCGCCTCTGATCGTCAAGGGCATCTTCGAGGCGATCAAGAAGCTCAACGAACAGGAAGGGCTGACGGTTTTCCTCGTCGAGCAGAATGCATTCGCCGCCTTGAAGCTTTCGCACCGCGCTTACGTGATGGTGAACGGCAAGGTAACGATGAGCGGCTCCGGCAGGGAACTGCTCGCCAATCCTGAGGTCCGCGCCGCCTATCTCGAAGGCGGAAGACACTAGTCGAAGGGAGAGTTTAACATGCAGGGACTTTTCTTCGAAAGCGATGCCGGTGTCCGAGTTGTCATTCGGGGCCTCGTCGTGCTGATCGGCTTCTGGACGGCCTGGCGAGCCGGTAAGGCTGTGGCGGACGGCTGGAACAATTATCCGTTAGCCGTGATCTACACCTTCCTGCTTGCCTGGGCGATGCAGTTTCTGCACCACGCCTTGTTCGACGGGCCGATGCTCGACGCCGTCTACTATGGCATCGATTTCGTCACGCTGCTGGTCTTTGCAACGGCCGGCTTCCGCTTTCGCCGCACCAACCAGATGGTCAACAACTATTACTGGCTGTACGAAAAAACTTCCGCGTTTTCGTGGAAGGACAAACATTGACAGTCCGTTGAAACTAGGCATGAATTGCCTTCAGAGTGGAACAGCTTTCCTGGCGCAGTCAATGGTGGGTAATGCGTCGGGCCTTGGACCGGAACCCGCCCAAAAATTGGGAGTAACAATATGAAGAAGTCTCTTCTGTCGGCAGTGGCTCTGACGGCGATGGTCGCCTTCAGCGGCAACGCTTGGGCCGACGTCCTCATCGCTGTCGCTGGTCCGCTGACCGGCCCGAACGCCGCATTCGGCGCTCAGCTCCAGAAGGGCGCCGAGCAGGCGGCCGCCGACATCAACGCTGCTGGCGGCATCAACGGCGAGCAGATCAAGATCGAGCTCGGCGACGACGTCTCCGACCCGAAGCAGGGCATCTCGGTCGCCAACAAGTTCGTTGCTGACGGCGTCAAGTTCGTCATCGGCCACTTCAACTCGGGCGTTTCGATCCCGGCTTCGGAAGTCTATGCCGAAAACGGCATCCTCGAAATCACCCCGGCTGCTACGAACCCGAAGTTCACCGAACGGGGCCTCTGGAACACGTTCCGCACCTGCGGCCGTGACGACCAGCAGGGCGCCATCGCCGGCAAGTATCTCGCCGATCACTTCAAGGACGCCAAGATCGCCGTCGTTCACGACAAGACGCCTTACGGTCAGGGTCTTGCCGACGAAACCAAGAAGGCGATGAATGCCGCCGGTCTGACGGAAGTCATGTACGAAGGCATCAACGTCGGCGACAAGGACTTCTCGGCCCTCATCGCCAAGATGAAGGAAGCCGGCGTCTCGATTATCTATTGGGGCGGTCTGCACACTGAAGCCGGTCTCATCATTCGTCAGGCCGCCGACCAGGGCCTGAAGGCAACGCTGGTTTCGGGCGACGGTATCGTTTCGAACGAACTGGCCTCGATCGCTGGTGACGCCGTTGCCGGTACGCTCAACACCTTCGGCCCCGATCCGACGCTGAACCCGGCCAACAAGGAACTCGTCGAAAAGTTCAAGGCCGCCGGCTTCAACCCGGAAGCCTATACGCTCTACTCCTACGCTGCGATGCAGGCGATCGCGGGAGCCGCCAAGGCTGCCGGTTCGGTGGATCCTGAAGCTGTCGCCACGGCCATGAAGGAAAAGGGTCCGTTCCCGACGGTTCTCGGCGACATTTCGTTCGACGAAAAGGGCGACCCGAAGATTCCTGGCTACATCATGTACGAATGGAAGAAGGGCGCGGACGGCAAGTACACCTACGTCCCGCAGGAAGCTAAGTAAGCTTAGCTTGCTTATTGGTACTACGATCTGATGGAAGCCCGGTTTCGGCCGGGCTTCTTTCGTTCTGTGGGGAGCTGAATTTCCGTTTGCCTCCGTGCCGCTTATCTGGCGCCGACGATTTCCGTCAATTGCCGGCTGTCACGAAGGTCCTCGGCAATCCCGGCGGCGATGCCGCCCAATATCCCTCACATCTCGTGCAGCACATGCGTCGCCTTGACGGCGGCCGATGCCCGGTTCTCGACGCCGAGCTTCACGTAGATCTGTTCGAGGTGTTTGTTCACCGTGCGCGCCGACAGTCCCAATATCTCGCCGATGTCGCGGTTGGCTTTGCCCTTGGCGATCCAGAGCAGCACTTCGGATTCGCGCTGGGTGAGCGAGAAGCGCTGGCGCAGCATCTCGTCGTCACTGCGCTGATTGGCGGCGGTGAGGCGGAAGAGATATTCGTCGGGGCCGATCGCGCCGAGAAAGGCGAGCTGCAGCGCCGCCTGGCCGGCATGGGCGATCGAGATGATGCCGTCGCGCACCGCAGCGACGCGGTTGCGCATCCAGCCGGCGATATGGCGAACGACGATTTCCATGCCGTCGTCGCTGCCCATGGCGGCATTGACCAGCCGTGTCGCCTGCGGCGTCGACCAATGGATAGCGCCATCGCCCTTGACGGCCAGCAGATGGCGGCCGGCGGCGTCGAGCGCGACGCGGGCGCTTTGGGCCGAGCGAGCGTTGCGCAGATGGACCCGGATGCGGGCGCGCAATTCGTCGATGTTGATCGGCTTGCTGAGGTAATCGACACCGCCGGATTCCAGCGCGTGCACGACGTGCTCGGTCTCGGTCAAGCCGGTCATGAAGATGACGGGCACCTGGGCGACAGCGGCATTCGCTTTCAGCCTGCGGCAGGTTTCGAATCCATCCATGGCGGGCATGACGGCGTCAAGCAGGATGAGATCGGGTGTGATGCGCTCGACGATGCCAAGTGCTGCCGTGCCCGATGTGGCGATCAGTACGGAAAAGCCGGATTGTTCGAGCGCGTCGGTCAGAAAGCCGAGCGCTTCGGGCGAGTCGTCGACGAGCAGAACGATGTCGCGGGGCAGGGCCGGCTCAGCCAATGGATTCCACCTTTTCGTCGAAGTCGTGCAGGAAGGTCATGAAGCCGGCGAGATCGAAGGCGGCGACATAGGCGCGGAGTTTCTCGGTGAATGGCTGATTTGCCTCCACCTTGGCAAGGTCCGAAAGCTTGGCTTCGATGCCTCTGATATAGCCGATTTCGCCGAGCCGCAGCAATTCCTGCACATGGGCGGCACCGGGACTCCGCATCGGCGCTTCGGTCTTGACGGGAACGGCGGTCGCGGCGTCGGCATAGATCCACGTCAGGCCAAGATGCAGAGCGAGTTTGTCGCGCAGCTGACGGATGTCGACCGGTTTGCCGATCGCATCATTGTGGCTGTCGTCACTGTCGCCGAGAACCGCCGCATCACCGATATTGGCCGAAAGCATCAGCACCGGTGCGGTCTGACCGGCCTCGCGCAAACGCGAGACGAGCTGCCAGCCGTTCATGCCGGGCATCAGGATATCGACAAGGAAGAGGTCCGGTATAATTCCCTCGATCAGCGTCAGGCATTCGGCGCCGCCTGCCGCCGTCAGCACGATGAAATCGAGCGGCGCCAGGATTTCACGCATCATCTCGCGATGGTCTTCGTTATCGTCGACGACAACGATCGTGCGGCGCGGACCGTCGTAACCGGCGATGCGTTTCTCCTGCGGTGCGGCGGCCATGGCGCGCATGACGGCCGACAGCATGAGGCGGACACGGAAGGTCGAACCTTCGTCCTTGATGCTCGAAACCGAAATCTCGCCGCCGAGCGTGTTGGTCAGAAGCCGGGTGATGGTGAGGCCGAGGCCGAGGCCTGGCATCGGCCGCACGCTTTCGGCTTCGCCACGCTGGAAGGGTTCGTAAATGCGGCTCAGATCCCTCTCGGTGATGCCGCGGCCGGTATCGGTGACAGTGAAGGTCGCCACTTGGCTGCGATAGCCGACATCGAAGGTCACACTGCCTTCATCGGTGAATTTGATGGCATTGGAGAGCAGGTTGACGAGGATCTGACGCAGCCGCTTTTCGTCGGTACGGACGAATTGCGGCACGGCCGGCGAACGCTGATGGACGAAGGCGAGCCCTTTCGCCTGCGCCTGCGGGCGGAACATGTCGACGATCTGGTCGAGGAAATCCTGGATGTTGATCTCGTTGGAATAGACCTGCAGGCGGCCGGCTTCGATCTTGGAAATATCGAGCAGGCCGTCGATCAGCCCGGAGAGGTGTTCGGCGCTGCGGCGGATGACCTTGATCGAGGATTGGCGCGGCGCCGGAATGGTCTCGTCGCGCTCGAGGATCTGGGCATAACCGAGCACGGCGTTGAGCGGCGTGCGCAGTTCGTGGCTCAAGCCCACGACGTAGCGGCTCTTGGCGCGATTGGCGGCCTCGGCCGTCTCCTTGGCGTTCTGCAGGGCGGTGTCGGTCTTCTTGTGGGCGGCGATTTCCTTCAGCAGCAGGGTGTTTTGCCGCGAGGATTCCTCTTCGGCCACGACACGGCTGTCATGGGCGAGCACATAGAACCAGCAGACGACGCCTGAAATCATCGAGAAGACGAAGAAGACGATGAGGATCGTGCGGTTGACGACCTCGGCCGTCTCGGGTGAGGCGGCGGCAACTTGATGGGCGATCATCGCCAGGATTGCGCCGATGGCGGTCAGTGCCAGCACGACGGCAATGCCGTAGCGGCCGAGGCGCGTCGTCAGCTTGCCCAGAACAGTTTCCGGCAGCAGTGCCTTGGCGACGGTGCCGACCTGGGCGTTGAAACGGGCGGCCGGTTTGCACATGTCGTGGCAGCGGCTGTCCAGCGAGCAACAGAGCGAGCAGATCGGCGCGGCATAGGCCGGGCACCAGGCCATGTCTTCCGGCTCGAACGGGTGCTCGCAGACCGAGCAGGTGATGTTCGTCAGGGTCTTCCAGCTCTGGCGCGGTTTGCGGGCGAGATAGAACCTGCCTTTCGTCGCCCAGGCGAGCACGGGTGAGGCGACCAGGGCGATGACGAGGGTGATATAGGGAGCGAGCGAGGCGGCGATTTCGCCGAAGGCGCCGAAATGGGCGATCAGCGACACCGTCGCCGACAACGTCATGGCGCCGAGGCCGACCGGATTGACGTCGTAGAGATGGGCGCGCTTGAACTCGATGCCGGGGGGCGCCAGTCCCAGCGGCTTGTTGATGAAGAGATCGGCGGAGATCGTGCAGAGCCAGGCCATGGCGACGATCGAGAAGATGCCGAGCGTTTCCTCCAGCAGCCGGTAGATGCCGAGCTCCATCAAGAGCAGGGCGATTGCGACGTTGAAGACCAGCCAGATGACGCGGCCGGGATGGCTGTGGGTCAGCCGCGAGAAGAAGTTCGACCAGGCGAGCGAGCCGGCATAGGCATTCATCACGTTGATCTTCAACTGCGAGACGACAACGAAGGCGGCCATCAACAGCAGCGCCGCATTGTGCCAGGGGACCATGTAGCCGAAGGCGGTCAGATACATCTGTGCCGGGTCGGCAGCGCGGTCGAGCGGCACGCCCGAGGCGAAGGTCAGCACGACCAGGAAGGAACCGGCAAGAAGTTTTGGCGCGCCAATAATGACCCAGCCGGGTCCGGCGAGGAAGACGGCGAGGCGATGGCGCCATTTGCGCCGCGGCTCCGGCGGCAGGAAGCGCAAGAAGTCGGCCTGTTCGCCGATTTGCGACATCAGTGCCAGGATGACGGCCGAGGCTGCGCCGAACTCGACCAGATCGAAATCGGCGACGGTGCCGGGTGGACCCGAAGCATGGTGGATGCCGGCAAAGGCGCGCCACAGATCGAACTTTTCCCAGTCCAAACAGGCGATGAAGATGAAGGGCAGAATATTCAGCACGATCCAGAAGGGCTGGGTCATCAGCTGGAATTTGCTGATCAGCCGCACGCCGTGCGTCACCAGCGGGATGACCATGACGGCGCTGAGGATATAGCCGATCCAGAGCGGGATGCCGAGGGTGAGCTCCAGCGCGCCGGACATGATCGAGGCCTCGATCGCAAACAGCATGAAGGTGAAGCTCGCATAGATCAGCGAGGTGATGGTCGAGCCGATATAGCCGAAGCCGGCGCCGCGCGTCAGAAGGTCGATGTCGACGCCGTGGCGGATGGCATAGCGGCTGATCGGCAGGCCGATCGCCAGCATGGCGATCGAGGCGACGATAATGGCGTAAAAGGCGTTGGTGGTGCCGTAGGAGAGGGTGATCGCGCCGCCGATCGCTTCGAGCGCCAGGAAGGAGATCGCGCCGATCGCCGTCTGCGAGATGCGCTGCGAAGAGAAATGGCGGGCGCTCTTTGCGGTGAAGCGCAGCGCGTAATCTTCGAGCGTCTGGTTGGCGACCCAGCGATTATATTCGCGTCTTACCGGAATGATGCGTTGGCGCGCTGCCATGTCTTCCTTTCGGCATTCCGGTTGGGCTCATCGTCTTCCAGCCAGTTTTGGCGGGATGGCTGGGAAAGGCAAGAGGCGGGCACCGGCCGGTTTACAGAATGGCAATATTTTTGCAATTGATCTGTCACATAAGCGCTCTAACTGTCCCGGCGTTCGTTCAACGATTTCGGGTATCACCATGTCTGCTTTAAGCCTTTGCCGCCTGAGCACCGCCCTCGTCTGCCTTCTGTCCATCGTGCCATCGTTTGCCAGCGCCGAGCAGGCCACCGCGGCAAAAGCGCCTTATGCGGAGGCCGGAAATACCAACAAGCGCGGTGACGCCTGCTTCTCGACGGTGGACACCAATGCTGCCGTTCACCTTCTCTCCGGCTTCCTCGAAATCTGGACCCCGCGCACGCCTTTCGTCGATGCGGGTGTCGAAGCCCCGGCCAAGGACAATTGCCCTGCGGTCGCCAAGACGGATTGGGATGGCATTCCTGCCAGCAAGACCGACGGCCAGATCGTCAATCAGGCGGTGCATGACGCCAACATCGCTTATGTCGTCAAGGCGACACGGGCGCGGACGGCCGATCAGGCGGTAGCCGCCTATCTCGACGACCGACGCGGCAAGAATGCCAGCATCGTCGATGGCCTCGGTCCGCTGACGGCTGCCTGGAAGGCCGGCTCCAAGCAGACCACCACGATCACCGAGGTGGCCGCCGATGCGACGACCGTCAAATATGACGATAAGGGCAACAATCGCGGCGCCGGCAGCAAGCCGGACACCGAAAACAAGACCGATTCCAATCCGGACATGGGCCTCGCAATCGACTTCATCAACGCCGCCAGCGGTGACGGCTCGACGGAGCCCGCCAAGCGCTATTTCAAATATGGCCGTCCCTACCGCTGGAGCCAGGACGTTTCGGTCGTCCCCACTCTCGAGCCCGCCAAGAGCGGCAAGCCGGTCGAGGACGGCGGGTTCCCGAGCGGCCATACGGCTGAAGCCTGGCGGGATGCGCTCGCCATGGCCTATCTCGTGCCGCAGCGCTTCCAGGAAATGATCACGCGCGCCAGCGAGCTGGGCGAGGATCGCATCCTTGCCGGCATGCATTCCCCTCTCGATGTGATGGGCGGCCGCATGCTCGGCACCGCGACGGTCGTCTACAATCTGAACAAGGCCGACAATGCAGCGCTGAAGAGCGATGCCTACGCCCAGGCACAATCCTGGCTCATCGCCAAGTCGGGCGTTGCCGATGCGGGCGCGCTCGAAGTCGCTGCGCATGCGGAGCCGATCGCCGCGGACCGCTTCGCCGATCATGACGCCAATCGCGCCTATGTGCTGCAGCGCCTGAGCTACGGCCTGCCGACGATCCATCCGACCGATCGGCCGGCCCGCGTGCCGCAGGGCGCCGAAGCGCTTCTCGAAACGCGTCTGCCCTATCTCGACGTCGAGCAGCGCCGCGAGGTGCTGAAGACGACGGAGATCGCCTCGGGCTATCCGCTCCTCGACGATGCGGAAGGTTACGGCCGTCTCAACCTGTTTGCCGCCGCCGACGGGTACGGCGCCTTCGACCAGGATGTGGCCGTGGCGATGGACGCAGCAAAGGGCGGCTTCAATGCGATCGACACCTGGCGCAACGATATCGGCGGCAAAGGCAAGCTGGTGAAGCGCGGCAGCGGCATCCTCGGCCTTTCCGGCGCCAACAGCTATGCCGGCGGCACGGTACTCGAAGAGGGCGCGCTGGTGGCCGGATCGTCCTCGGCTTTCGGCAGCGGGGGACTGACGGTCGATGGCGGTTCGCTCGTTGTGGCGGCCGACAAACCGCTGACGGTCGGCGGCGACTATCAGCAGTCTGCCAATGCGACGGCGAAACTGGCGCTCGGTGCGAACGGTGCCGGCACGCTGGCGGTCGAGGGCAAAGCAGCGCTGGCCGGCGATCTCGATGTGACGCTTGCCGATGGTTTTGTCCCGGCGGCAGGAACGAAGATCGAGATCCTGAAGGCCAGCACCCTTTCCGGCACCTTCGGCAAGCTCACCATCTCCGGCCACAAGGCCAGCCTCTCTTACGGCCCGACCTCCGTCACCCTGACGATCGAAGGATAATTTCTTCTCGAACCAAGAGGGCATTCCCAATTGCGGGGATGCCCTTCGCTTTCCGGCCTGTTCGTTTGCCCCCTGCACCTACGTCATTTTGCGTATGTGTTTTTGCGATGCAGCACCCGATAGTCCCCTCGGCAACAGTTAAATTCCGTTTCCGGCCTGTTGCGGAACAAGAAGAGGGGCTCAACCAAATGAATCTCAGATCCACGATCACCGGCGCGGCGCTCGGTGCCGTCATGGCGGCATCGGCCGCTTTCCAGGGCGCGGTTGCCGCCGAAGACACGATCAAAGTCGGCGTATTGCATTCGCTTTCCGGCACGATGGCGATTTCCGAAACCACGCTGAAAGACGCCATGCTGATGCTCATCGACGAGCAGAACAAGAAGGGCGGCCTTCTCGGCAAGAAGCTCGAGGCCGTCGTCGTCGATCCGGCTTCCGACTGGCCGCTGTTTGCCGAAAAGGCACGCGAGCTGATCGAAAAGGACAAAGTCGCCGCCGTCTTCGGCTGCTGGACCTCGTCCTCGCGCAAATCCGTCCTGCCTGTTTTCGAAGAGCTCAATTCGCTGCTCTTCTATCCCGTGCAGTACGAAGGCGAAGAATCCTCGCGCAACATTTTCTACACCGGTGCGGCTCCGAACCAGCAGGCAATTCCGGCCGTCGACTACCTGATGGAAAAAGAGGGCGTCAAACGCTTCGTGCTCGAAGGTACAGACTACGTCTATCCGCGCACGACCAACAAGATTCTTGAGGCATACCTGATTTCGAAGGGTATTCCGAAAGAAGACATCATGACCAACTACACGCCGTTCGGCTTCTCCGACTGGCAGACCGAAGTTGCCAAGATCAAGGAATTCGGTTCGGCCGGCAAGAAGACCGCCGTCGTCTCGACGATCAACGGCGACGCCAACGTTCCGTTCTACAAGGAGCTGGGCAATAAGGGCATCAAGGCAACCGACATTCCCGTCGTCGCCTTCTCGGTCGGTGAAGAAGAACTTGCCGGTCTCGACACCAAGCCGCTTGTCGGCCATCTCGCTGCCTGGAACTATTTCGAGTCGGTCGAAAGCCCGGCCAACAAGAAGTTCATCAAGGACTGGCACGCTTACACCAAGAACGACAAGCGCGTGACGAACGACCCGATGGAAGCTGCGTATATCGGCTTCAATGCATGGGTTAAGGCCGTCCAGGCTGCCGGCACGACCGATACCGACAAGGTTCTCGACTCCATCATCGGCGTCAGTGTTCCAAACCTCTCCGGCGGTTATGCGACCGTCATGCCGAACCACCACATCACCAAGCCCGTGCTGATCGGTGAAATCCAGGCCAACGGCCAGTTCGAAATCGTCCAGCAGACGCCTGCCGTCGTCGGCGACGAATGGTCGGATTACCTTCCGGACTCCAAGGATCTGATCTCCGATTGGCGCAAGCCGATGTCCTGCGGCAACTTCAACGTTGCAACCGGCAAATGCGGCGGCAAGGGCTCCTGATAGATCTTCGAACGATCGATGCCGAGTTGCTTCCGTCCGGGTCAGACCCCGGGCGGAAGCTCCCGTCCCAGCGATTGCGCCGCAACGCCAACGATATCAAGGGCGAAAAAGCCGATGTATCGCGCCACAAAGATTTTCCTCATCACGCTTTGCCTAATGTTTTCGGGCCTAATGTTTTCGGGCCTGTCATTTTCAAGTCTGTCATTTTCGGGCGACGTTCGGGCCGAGGGCGATATCCATGTCCTCATCGACGCGCTCGGCGTCGGCGACTTCTCGGATCGCGAAGCGGCAATCAAGGCGCTGGTCGCCTCCAAGGACCCGCATGTCAGCCAGATCCTGCAGCAGTTGAGCGACGGCCTTCTCTACGTCAACTCCGATGGCGGCCCGGTTCTCCTGCAGGGCGGGACCGATGAGGAACCGACTTATTCCGATCCGATCACCGGTGAAGCCGCTGATGATGTCGATCCGGATCTGATGACCAAGGTCAAGATCAACAACGCCCTTCGCGGCGTCATCGGTGCCGCCAACAGCCAGCTGACGCTGATGAGCCCGGATCGTTCCGCGCGGCTTGCCGCGGCACAAGGACTGCTGAAAGATGCCGATCCCGCCAATCTCGAGCTGCTGAATTCGGCGCTTGCGGCCGAAAAGGACGCGGAGATCAAGAATACGATGGAAGCGGCGCGCGCTGTGCTGCTCTTGAAGACCGATGCGAGCGTCGAGGACAAGAAGGCTGCAATCGATACGATCGCGGCGCGCGGCAATCGCGATGCGCTGACCATTCTCACGACCACGCTCGAAACCGCGCCCGATGATTTGAAGCCGGCGATCCAGTCGAACATCAACTCCATCAATCGCGACCTGACGCTGTGGGACGTCGCCCAGAACGTCTGGTATGGCCTGTCCCTCGGTTCGGTGCTGCTGCTGGCGGCGATCGGCCTTGCGATCACCTTCGGCGTCATGGGCGTCATCAACATGGCGCATGGCGAAATGGTGATGATCGGCGCCTACACGACCTATGTCGTGCAGGAATACGTGGTTGCCGCCTTTCCGGAACTGGCCGATTATTCCCTGGCCTTCGCGGTGCCCGCCGCCTTCGTCTTTACCGGCTTCGTCGGTCTGGTCATCGAGCGCGCCGTCATCCGCTATCTCTATGGCCGGCCGCTCGAAACGCTGCTCGCCACCTGGGGCGTATCGCTGATCCTGCAGCAGGCGGTGCGCAGCATCTTCGGCCCGACCAATCGCGAGGTTCGCAATCCGAGTTGGATGTCCGGCGCCTTCGATCTCGGCGGGCTCGCCATCACCTGGAACCGGCTCTGGATCATCCTCTTCTCGATGGTCGTGTTCCTGGCACTGCTCATGCTGTTGAAACGCTCCGCCTTCGGCCTGCAGATGCGCGCCGTCACGCAGAACCGGCGCATGGCCTCGTCGATGGGGATCCGCACCGGCTGGGTCGACGCCTTCACCTTCGCGCTCGGTTCGGGCATCGCCGGCATTGCCGGCGTGGCGCTCAGCCAGATCGACAACGTCTCGCCGAACCTCGGCCAGTCCTACATCATCGACAGCTTCATGGTCGTCGTCTTCGGCGGTGTCGGCAATCTATGGGGCACGCTGGTCGGGGCGCTGTCGCTCGGCGTCGTCAACAAGTTCCTCGAGCCCTTTGCCGGCGCCGTCCTCGGCAAAATCCTGGTGCTCGTCCTCATCATTCTCTTCATCCAGAAGCGTCCGCGTGGGCTCTTCGCACTCAAAGGAAGGGCGGTGGAAGCATGATAACGGCCTTCCTTCTCCGGTCTCTCGATCACAAGATCGTCATTGCCATCGCCCTCTTGCTTCTGGTCGCCATTCTCGTTCCCGTCCTGAACCTGATGACGGGCCCGACCAACCCGCTGCATATCCCGACCTATGTCATGGCGCTGTTCGGCAAGTACCTGACCTATGCGCTGCTGGCGCTGGCACTCGATCTCGTCTGGGGCTTCTGCGGCATCCTCTCGCTCGGCCACGGCGCCTTCTTCGCGCTCGGTGGTTATGCGATGGGCATGTATCTGATGCGCCAGATCGGCACCCGTGGCAGCTACGGCGACCCAATCCTGCCCGACTTCATGGTGTTCCTGAACTGGAAGGATCTGCCCTGGTTCTGGTACGGCTTCAACCATTTCTGGTTTGCGGCGCTGATGGTTCTCGTCGTGCCCGGCCTGCTTGCTTTCGTTTTCGGCTGGTTCGCCTTCCGCTCACGCGTCAACGGCGTCTATCTCTCGATTATCACCCAGGCGATGACCTATGCGCTGTTGCTCGCCTTCTTCCGCAACGACATGGGTTTCGGCGGCAACAACGGTCTGACCGATTTCAAGGACATTCTCGGCTTCAACGTCCAGGCCGACGGCACACGTGCCGCCCTGTTTGCGGCAACCGCGATCTTC
The DNA here is from genome assembly GCF_000172795.2 of Rhizobium sp. CIAT894. Lineage (NCBI taxonomy): Bacteria > Pseudomonadati > Pseudomonadota > Alphaproteobacteria > Hyphomicrobiales > Rhizobiaceae > Rhizobium > Rhizobium sp. CIAT894. Next base: position 3,406,051 of record NZ_CP020947.1, on the reverse strand, counting down.
CTGGCGCTGTCGCTGCTGCTTGCTTCAGCGATCGTTCGTTCGAAGTTCGGCAAGGTGCTGGTCGGGGTGCGTGATGCCGAAAGCCGCACGCGCTTCCTCGGCTACCGCGTCGAGCATTTCAAGCTCTTCACCTTCGTCGTCTCGGCGATGATGGCGGGCATTGCCGGAGCGCTCTACGTGCCGCAGGTCGGCATCATCAACCCCGGCGAATTCGCGCCGGCCAACTCGATCGAAGTCGTCATCTGGACGGCGGTCGGTGGGCGGGCGACGCTGATCGGGCCGATCATCGGCGCAATCCTCGTCAACGGCGGCAAGACGATCTTCACCGGTCTCTTTCCGGAGTTCTGGCTGTTTGCACTCGGCGGCCTCTTCGTCGCCGTCACCCTGTTCCTGCCGAAGGGCGTCGTCGGCACCGTCGCGCAATATCTCGGCAAACGGAAAGCCGTTTCCGCTGCCGTCCCGCCCGCGGCGCGGGAAGACGGCATCGAACCGAAAATCCAGGCAGCGGAGTAAGCACAGTGATTCCCGACGTCAAACCCACCAGCGTGCTTTATCTCAGCGGCGTCTCGGTTTCCTTCGATGGCTTCAAGGCGTTGAATTCGCTCTCGATCGTCATCGAACCCGGCGAGCTTCGCGCCATCATCGGCCCGAACGGCGCCGGCAAGACGACGATGATGGATATCATCACCGGCAAGACAAGGCCCGACGAAGGCGAAGTGTTCTTCAACGGCACCGTCGATCTCACCCGGAGGGACGAGGCCGACATTGCCCAACTCGGCATCGGCCGCAAATTCCAGAAGCCGACGGTCTTCGAAAGTCATACGGTCTGGGACAATCTGGAGCTGGCGCTGAACCGTCGCCGTGGCGTGTTCTCGACGCTGTTCTATCGGCTTTCGGGCGAGGACAAGGCTCGCATCGAGGAGATCCTCGAAACGGTGCGGCTGACGCACCGCCGCGACGAATTCGCCGCCAACCTTTCGCATGGGCAAAAGCAGTGGCTGGAAATCGGCATGCTGCTCGCACAGGAGCCGAAACTCCTGCTGGTCGACGAGCCGGTGGCCGGTATGACCGATGCGGAGACGGCGGAAACGGCGATCCTGCTCAAGGATATCGCCAGGACCCGGTCGGTGGTCGTCGTTGAGCACGATATGGGCTTTATCCGCGACCTCGGCGTCAAGGTCACGTGCCTTGCGGAAGGATCGGTGCTGGCCGAAGGGTCGATCGATTTCGTCAGCTCCGATCCAAAGGTGATCGAGAACTATTTGGGACGGTGAGGAATGCAACTTCCAGGCTTGAACCTGACAGAAGAAGACGCTCTAAAACGAGCGGGTTTCATTGTGGGGTTTCATCATGGCTTTTCTCGGTATTTTTGTCGCGGCGCTCAGCGGCGCGGTCATCTGGTATTGGCGTTTTAAAATGATGCGTGAGGCGGGAAACGAGATCATCGATTCCGTCGAGCGCATGCGGGGCGCTTACAGGCGCGGAAAGCGCCGCAAGCAGGCGGAGGCGGCGCCGCTCGCCTCGATCGCCGATCCGGCGATTGCGGCGGTGGCTTTCTTCTTCTGCCTTGCCAAGGAGAAGCCGATGTATCTCGACGCGGCCAAGGATGTCATCCGCAGCCGCATGAAGGGGATCATCCGGCCTGGCGATATGGACGAGGTGCTGGTTTTCGGCGAATGGGCGTCCAAGAACGTCAACAGTCCCGAAGACCCGATCCGCCGGTTCCGGGATCTCTGGTTAAAGGCGCTCGACATGCAGGAGCGCCGGCAACTGATTGATATTGCCGAGGACGTCGCCGCGGCCGGCGGCGAAAGCACGAAAGAACAGGAGCACGCCCTGCAGACGCTGAGGCGCACGCTGATGAATTGATGGGGAACGGGTGAACGGATGCTGACAGTCGAAAACGCAAACCTGCATTACGGCGCCGCCCAGGCGTTGCGCGGCATCTCCGTCAGGGCGGAGATGGGCAAGATCACCTGCGTGCTGGGGCGCAACGGCGTCGGCAAGAGTTCGCTTCTGCGTGCCGTGACCGGCCAGCATCCGCTGTCGGCCGGCACCGTCACCTTCAACGATACCAGGCTGAACGGCCTGCCGCCCTTTGCCCGGGCGAAGCAGGGCATCGGCTATGTGCCGCAGGGCCGTGAAATCTTCCCGCTGCTCACCGTCAAGGAAAATCTCGAAACCGGCTTTGCCCCGCTTGGCCGCCGCGACCGTAACATTCCCGACGACATCTTCAGTCTCTTCCCTGTGCTGAAGTCGATGTTGTCGCGTCGCGGTGGTGATCTTTCCGGCGGGCAGCAACAGCAGTTGGCGATCGGGCGCGCCATGGTGACTCGGCCGAAGATCCTCGTGCTCGACGAGCCGACCGAGGGCATCCAGCCGTCGATCATCAAGGATATCGGCCGGGCGATCCGCTATCTCCGCGATTCCACCGGCATGGCGATCCTGCTCGTCGAACAATATCTGGATTTCTGCCGGGAGCTTGCCGATTACGTCTACATCATGGATCGCGGCGAGATCGTTCATGAAGGACTGGCAGAGACGCTGGATACGCCGGAGGCTCGCCGTCATCTGACTGTTTGACGGGCAGATGCCGCGTTTTGCGGCAGGAAATGCGGGACTTCGCAAATCTCCTGCGTCCGCTAAAGGCATCCCCGGACGGCATGGGAATTGCTTGCTTTCCGCTATCCGCGCGCTTGAGTAAAAGCCGGGGCGCGAACAAAAGGGACTTGGAGATGATAGCGGCGGCCAGCACGAGACCGCAAAGAGCGGAAGGACGCGGGCATCTGGCGGCAAGGCTGCTCGACGACCGCACGCGCCTCCGCGAGCTCTATCAGGAGGGCGCGGCGAAGATCCGCCTGCCCGACACGTTCGACGCCTCGATGGAAGCCGTCATCATCAATACCGCGGGCGGGCTGACCGGCGGCGACCGGATGGACTGGAGCATCGTTGCCGGCGCCGGCACGAAGATCGACGTCACCACCCAGGCCTGCGAAAAGATCTACAAGGCATCGGCCGGCATCGCCGAGGTGACGACCAGCATCGAAGTGGGGGTGGGGGCGCGGGTCGACTGGCTGCCGCAGGAAACGATCCTGTTCGACCGCGCTTCACTGTTCCGCCGGCTCGATGTCAATGTCGACGAAAGTGCCGAATTCCTGGCCGTCGAAGCCGTGCTGCTCGGCCGCAAGGCGATGGGTGAGGCGGTGGAGACCGGGTTCTTTCGCGACCGCTGGCGCATCCGCCGTTCGGGCCGACTGATCCATGCCGAGGACTTGAAGCTTTCCGAAGGTATTTCGGCGCTGGCTGGGCGCCGGGCCGTGCTCGGCGGGCAGGTGGCCTTTGCGACACTGCTTTACGCCGGGCCGCTGGCGGAAGCCTATCTCGGCAAGGTCCGCCCGCTCGTCGAGCGGTCGATGGGCGGCGCCAGCGCCTGGAACGACAAGCTCGTCGTGCGCCTTGCGGCAGCCGACGGCTTCTCGCTCAGAAAAATCCTGATCCCGGTCATTTCCACCTTGCGCAACGGTGCGCCTGTGCCGAAAGTCTGGAATCTATGAATTTAAGCACGAAGCAGATGGGTACGTAATGAACCTCACTCCGAGAGAAAAAGACAAGCTGCTGATATCGATGGCGGCGATGGTGGCGCGGCGGCGGCTGGAGCGCGGCGTCAAGCTGAACTATCCCGAGGCGATCGCGCTGATCAGCGATTTCGTCGTCGAAGGCGCCCGCGACGGCCGCCCCGTCGCTGAGCTGATGGAGGCCGGCGCCCATGTGATCGGCCGCGACCAGGTGATGGAGGGCATCGCCGAGATGATCCACGACGTGCAGGTGGAGGCGACGTTCCCGGATGGAACCAAGCTCGTCACCGTCCACGAACCGATCCGGTGAGGAGAGAGCATGCTTGAGCTCAGATCCAATTGCGAATGCTGCGACAAGGACCTGCCGCCTGATAGCGCGGAGGCGCGAATCTGCACCTATTGCACCTTCTGCGCCGATTGCGTCGACGGTGTGTTGAAGGGTGCCTGCCCGAACTGCGGCGGCAATCTCGTTGCCAGACCCATTCGGCCGGCTGATAGGCTCGCCAAAAATCCGGCGTCGACAAAACGTGTGCTGAAGGCCGAGGGTTGCGCGCCCAAGGCGGCTTAAGGAGAACGAGATGATTCCGGGCGAAATCATTGCCGCCAGCGGCGACATCGAACTGAATGCCGGCGCGCCGACGGTGACGCTTGAGGTTTCCAATACCGGCGACCGGCCGGTGCAGGTCGGCAGCCACTATCATTTCGCCGAAACCAATGCCGGGCTTTCCTTCGATCGCGCAGCGGCGCATGGCAAGCGTCTCGATATTCCGGCGGGCACGGCCGTGCGCTTCGAGCCCGGGCAGACGCGTTCGGTGACGCTGATCCCGCTTTCCGGCAAGCGTGAGGTCTATGGCTTCCGTCAGCTGGTGATGGGCAAGCTTTAACGGGAGGAGCGCATGCGTTTGAAGATTTGCCTCTTCGGGACCGCGATGCTGCTGGCTTCAGGTGCGGCCTCCGCCCAGGATGTCGATTGCCAGAATCCGAAGACGCAGTCGGACATGACGTCCTGTGAGGTCGCGCGCCATGAGACTGCCGACAAGGCGCTGAACGAGCAATACAAGAAGACGCGTGCCGCCATGGTGGCGATCGACAAGGATCTCGACGGCGACATGAAGGGTGCGGAAAAGGCGCTGGTCAAAGCGCAGCGCGCCTGGATCGATTATCGCGACGCCCAATGCGATGCCTTCGGCTTTCAGGCCCGCGGCGGCACGATGGAGCCGATGCTGGTTGCCGGATGTCTGGCCGAAGAGACCGATAAACGCACGAAAGAGCTGAAAGAGCTCGCCGACACGATGGGCAACTGAGGTGATCAAAAAGATCGTAATCGTCGGCAATGGCGAGGTCGGGGAAGGACAGGCAGGCGTCATCGATGCCGCCGATTTCGTCATCCGCTTCAATGATTGCCGCTCCTACGGCGCCGGCGGCAGCCGCACGGATGCCGTTGCGGTCTGCAATACCGGCCGGCCGGCCAAGGCGATGCTCGGCTCTCAGGAATGGCGGGATCATCCCGGCATCGTCGCGGCGCGCGAAATCTGGAGCGTGCGCGACCCGCAAAAATTTGCCGCGATGCGGGCGCCACTTGCCGTCTCGCATCCCGATCTCGACGATTTCTGCGACGATTATACGGACGCGTTCGCTGCCTTTTGCGCCGAGACCGGCAAGACGCATGTCGTCGTCGGCAAGGCGGTCCACGAAGCGGTTGACGCCTCGCTTTCGGCCTTTGCCCCGGCGTCCTATGTGGTGCCGAGCAGCGGCATGATCGTCATTGCCGAAGTATTGAATAAATTCGTCGATGCCGAGGTGATGCTGGCCGGCTTCGGTCACGCCGGCTGGGAATGGCATCCGTTTGCGGCCGAAAGGCAGCTTGTCGATACCTATGTTGCCGCCGGCCGCCTCTCGCGGCTTGGCGGAAAAATATTTTTCTCTTCCTCCCATGGAGCTTGATGAATGCCCTACAAGATCTCTCGCGCCGCCTATGCCGGCATGTTCGGACCGACCACCGGCGACAAGGTGCGCCTTGCCGATACGGAGCTCTTCATCGAGATCGAAAGGGATTTCACCACCTATGGCGAGGAGGTGAAGTTCGGCGGCGGCAAGGTGATCCGTGACGGCATGGGCCAGAGCCAGGTGACACGGGCAGACGGCGCGGTCGATACCGTCATCACCAATGCGGTGATCGTCGATCATTCGGGCATCTACAAGGCCGATATCGGGCTGAAGAACGGCCGCATCGCTGCGATCGGCAAGGCGGGCAATCCGGATATGCAGCCGGGCGTCAACATCATCGTCGGCCCGGGCACGGAGGCGATCGCCGCCGAAGGCAAGATCGTGACCGCCGGCGGCATGGACAGCCATATCCACTTCATCGCGCCGCAGCAGATAGAGGAAGCGTTGATGTCAGGCATGACCTGCATGCTCGGCGGCGGCACGGGGCCGGCGCACGGCACGCTTGCCACCACCTGCACGCCCGGTCCCTGGCACATCGCGCGCATGATCGAGGCGGCCGACGCTTTCCCGATGAACCTCGCTTTTGCCGGCAAGGGCAATGCATCACTGCCGGGGGCTTTGACCGAGATGGTGCTGGCCGGCGCCACCTCGCTGAAGCTGCACGAGGACTGGGGCACGACGCCTGGCGCCATCGACTGCTGCCTGTCGGTCGCCGACGACTATGACGTGCAGGTGATGATCCACACCGATACGCTGAACGAAAGCGGCTTCGTCGAAGATACGATCGGCGCCATCAAGGGCCGTACCATCCATGCCTTCCACACCGAAGGGGCGGGCGGCGGGCACGCGCCCGATATCATCAAGATCTGCGGCCAGCCGAACGTCATTCCATCGTCGACCAATCCGACGCGGCCCTATACGGTCAACACCATCGCCGAGCATCTCGACATGCTGATGGTCTGCCATCACCTGTCGCCGTCAATCCCCGAGGATATCGCCTTTGCCGAAAGCCGTATCCGCAAGGAGACGATCGCGGCGGAAGACATTCTGCACGATATCGGCGCCTTTTCGATCATCTCGTCCGACAGCCAGGCCATGGGCCGCGTCGGCGAGGTGGCGATCCGCACCTGGCAGACGGCCGACAAGATGAAGCGCCAGCGCGGCCGGCTGAAGGAGGAAAAGGGCGATAACGACAATTTCCGCGTTCGCCGCTATATCGCCAAATACACGATCAATCCGGCGATTGCTCACGGTCTCAGCCATGAGATCGGTTCGATCGAGATCGGCAAGCGCGCCGACCTCGTGCTCTGGAACCCGGCCTTCTTCGGCGTGAAGCCCGACATGGTGCTGCTCGGCGGCTCGATTGCTGCGGCTCCGATGGGCGATCCGAACGCCTCGATCCCGACGCCGCAGCCGGTGCACTACCGGCCGATGTTCGCCTCCTATGGCAAGAGCCTCACCAATTCCTCCGTCACTTTCGTCAGCCAGGCCTCGCTCGATGCCGGCCTGAGGGGCCGGCTCGGCGTTGCCAAGGAGCTGGTGGCGGTGAAGAATACGCGCGGCGGCATCTCCAAGGCATCGATGATCCATAACGACCTGACACCGGAGATCGAGGTCGATCCGGAGACCTACGAGGTCAGGGCGAACGGCGAATTGCTGACCTGCGAACCGGCGACGGTGCTGCCGATGGCGCAGCGCTATTTCCTGTTTTAGGCGCACATCCGATGTGCGACTGGTGGTTCCGATGAGGACAGGCATCCGCTGGTTGCTGCGGATCGTATTCCTGATCGTGTTTTCGGCGGTCTGCGGAACCTTCATTCCGCGGCCGCTGATTGCCCCGGTCGAGGCGTCGCCCGCGGCGGCTATGCACCGGGTGCTCCTGCTGTCGGGGCCGATCCATACCGATATTGCCATTCCGCTCGACGAGGAGACGCGGGCGGCCTTTTCCTTCCTCGACGGTACCGATTTTCCGCTCGGCCATCCGAATGCGGAATGGCTCATCATCGGCTGGGGCGGCCGTGCCTTCTATCTGGAGACCCCGACCTGGGGGCAGCTGAAGCCGCTGCCGGTTCTGCGGGCGCTGACGATCGACCGTTCGGTGCTGCATATCGACCTTGCCGGCCACATCACCGAGCCGCAGCCCACGATTGCGGCATTCGATATCGGCGACGATCAAATGGCGCGGCTGCGCAAATTCATCTCCGACAGCTTCGTTCGCGAAGCGGGCGCGGTGGTGCCGATCCCGGACGCCGGTTACGGCGAGATCGATCGGTTCTTCGAGGCCAAGGGATATTTCAACGCTCTCTTCGGCTGCAACACCTGGACGGCGGCTGCGCTCCGCTCGGCCGGGCTTCGAACCGGTCTATGGAATCCCCTTCCACAATCATTGCGATTGTCTCTCGGTGTCTACAATTGATGCAGCCGCCGGCCCGTCCGCTGTTGAGGTGAAGTGTAACTGGAGTTCCCCATATGGTTGTGAAATTTAATGGAAGAACCGGTATTTCCCCAAAGTAGACCATTCTGGAACAGCCTGACCGTGCAATCCGACAAAGCTGTTTTAAATCAAATACCTGAGTGTCTCTCTGCCTTGTCCGATTCAGGGATTGGGAGGCTGCATCTCCTGCTAGAAAAAATCTGTCCACCGAATCGTCCGAAACCGTTCGAATTTTAACGGTTCGATTAAGACACCCGCAGCAATTGGCCTCTTATCAATGCCTTGCAACGCCGGACAGGAAGGTTGATTCTCATGAAAAACTGGATGTCGCTGCAGGCCGATTTCGGTAATTTTCAACATCGCAGGAACGTCTATCTCTTCGCTTTGAAGATGAGCTTTCTTGCCGTCGTTCTCTCCGGCGTCATCATGTCGCTGACGATACCGCCGCTCGGCTTTTTGGGGCTGCTGCCGGTGACGCTCTCGCATGCACTCGGCTTCGGCGCCATTTTTTCCTGGCTCGTCGGCGGGACGGTTTCCGGCATGCTGTCGCTGGCGGCTGGTTTTGCCCTGCACGAGCTGACGCTATCGCGAGCGGAGTTCGAAAAGCTCAGCCGCACGGACACGCTCTCCGGCCTCCTGAACCGGCGTGCCTTTAGCGAGGCGCTCGAGAATACCGAGAGCAACGCCTCGCTCGTCATATTCGATGTCGACCGCTTCAAGGCGATCAACGATCGTTTCGGCCATGCCTGCGGCGATGCGGTCATTACGGCTGTCTCGGCCGTTCTGACCTCGACCTTCGACGAATTGTCCGTCGTCGCGCGCCTCGGCGGCGAGGAATTCGGCGTCATCGTCTCCGGCGAACCGCTGGAGGCGCGACTGGAGCGGATCCAGGCGGTGCGGGCAAGGATCGCGGGTGGACCGATCGTGACGGAGGGGCACAATATCGGCATCACCATTTCCGGCGGCGTGGCCGATCTCGTCGCCGGGCGCAGCAAGCAGCAGGTCTATGCCTCCGCCGACCGGGCGCTCTACCTGGCCAAGGCGCTCGGACGCAATCGCGTCGTGCATGAGCGGGAGGGGCTGCACCATGCCTGGCACGGGCTTTCCGAAACCAGCCCCGATGCCGAGAGCAGAGGGCAGGGGGGCGACAACGTGATGCAGGCCTACGGAATATAAAAGCCGGCTCCTGAGCAAAAGGCCATTGGTGCTTGCGTCGGGAGAGGCTATTTTGCATGGTCGCCTCAGCAAAACGGACATATCATGCAGCGCGTTACCTCCTATCTTCCCGCCGGAACCCCGTCCTCCCATCCGACCGCCCAGGTCAAGCTGCCGCATGATCTGCGCCATCTGCGCCGCAAGCTGCTGCATCTGGAAAATGGCGAGATGGTCATGCTCGATCTCAAGGACCCGGTGCTTTTCGCCAACGGCGACCTGCTGGTGCGCGACGACGGCGAACTGATCGAGATCCTCGCCGCCGACGAGAAGCTCTTCGAAGTCCGCGGCCGCGACCGCACGCATCTGGTCGAGCTTGCCTGGCATCTCGGCAATCGCCATCTTGCAGCCCAGATCGAGGAAGACCGCATCGTCATCCTGCGGGATCATGTCATTCGCACCATGCTGCAGGGGCTCGGCGCCACCGTCCTCGACATCGACGAGCCCTTCCAGCCGGCACGCGGAGCCTATCATGCCCATGGCGGTCACTCGCACGATCACGGTCATGCGGCTCATGAGCACGGGCATGACCACAAACATGATCACGGCCACGACCATGTGCATGGACCGGGATGCAATCATGACCATGACCACGGGGGGGATCATGATCACGACCACGGGCATCATGGCCACAAGCACGACTGAGGCTCGATGACGGGGCACTCTGAACTGCAGGCATTGCTGCGTCTGACGGCATGGCTCTCGCCGGCCTTCCCGATCGGCAGTTTTGCCTATTCGGGCGGGCTGGAGCGGGCGGTGGCGGACGGGCTCGTCACCGATGCGGCCTCGCTTGCGGCTTGGATCGGCTCGCTGATCGGCCATGGCTCGGTCTGGAACGATGCCGTGCTTCTGGCTGAGAGCCACAGGCGCCAGGCGGAACCCGCGCGCCTTGCCGAAGTCGCCGCACTTGCCGAAGCCCTCGCCGGATCGCGCGAGCGCCATCAGGAAACGATGCTGCTCGGCGAGGCCTTTCTGGCGTCAGCGCGGGCCTGGCCGGACGAGGTTTTCGATAGGCTACCTGGCAAGGTTGCCTATCCCATTGCGGTCGGAGCGGTTGCGGGCGCGCATGGCATAAGGCCTGAGGAGGTGCTCGCGGTCTTCCTGCACGCCTATGTTTCGCAGGCGGTTTCATCGGGCATTCGCCTCGGCGTCGCCGGTCAGAAGGACGGCGTTGCCGTGCTTGCCGGCCTTGAAGAGCAAATTGCGGAGGCCGCCCGGCGGGCGGCAGGCTCGACGCTCGACGATCTCGGCTCGGCGACGGTACAGGCCGATATCGCCAGCCTCCGCCATGAAACGCAGGCGACGCGGCTTTTCCGCTCTTAGCGGATCAAATTATCCGTGTGACTGCGTCATTTGACGGTGGCGCGCGCCGTCAGCGCCGCTATCATCGGTTCGATTGGAGTAACCACACATGAAATCAAGAAATGGACCCTTGCGCGTCGGCATCGGTGGGCCGGTCGGCTCGGGCAAGACGGCGCTGACCGAAAAGCTCTGCAAGGCGATGCGCGACGACTATTCCGTCGCGGTCGTCACCAACGACATCTATACGACCGAGGATGCCGAGGCGCTGGTGCGCATGCAGGCATTGCCTTCCGACCGTATCGTCGGTGTGGAGACAGGCGGCTGCCCGCATACCGCCATTCGCGAAGACGCGACGATCAATCTTCAGGCGATCGCCGGTCTCAATGAGCGTATCCCCGATCTCGACGTCGTCTTCATCGAATCCGGCGGCGACAATCTGGCGGCGACCTTTTCGCCCGATCTGGCCGATATCACCATCTATGTCATCTCGGTCTGCCAAGGCGAGGAAATCCCGCGCAAGGGCGGGCCCGGCATCACCCGCTCCGACCTGCTCGTCATCAACAAGAAGGATCTGGCACCGCATGTCGGCGCCGATCTCGAGGTGATGGACCGGGATGCGACGCGCATGCGCGCAAGCCGTCCCTTCGTCTTTTCCGATATGAAGCGCGGCGACGGCGTCAGCTCGATCGTCAGTTTCCTGAGAGAGCAGGGCGGACTTTAACGGGCAGGCCCGCCGCATCAGGCTGCCGGCGGCGAGGATGGCCAAACAAAAACGGGCCGGGAGATCGCTCCCGGCCCGTTTTGTTTCCTGAGGCTTTACTCACTCCGCTGCAAAGGGCGGCAGGCGCAGCACATTGGTGTCGCTGGCGCTCTTGCGCTTGCTTTCCGGCTTTTCGATCGCGGTGAGGCGCTCGTCCAGCGAGTCGATATCGCTGCGGTTCTCGCGGGTAACGCGGGTGAGATCCTCGCGTGACAGCGGCAGCTCCTCCTCGTCCTTCCTGCCGACGAGGCGGCCGAACATCCAGCCGAGCAGGCGGGACAGATCGTCCATGATCAGGAAGAAGGATGGCACGACGACGAGCGAGAGCACCGTCGAGACGATGATGCCGCCGATCACCGCGATTGCCATCGGGGCGCGGAACGAGCCGCCTTCGCCGACACCGAGCGCCGATGGCAGCATGCCGGCGGACATGGCGATCGAAGTCATGATGATCGGCCGGGCGCGCTTGCGGCCGGCTTCAACCATGGCCTCGACACGGTCCATGCCTTGGTGGCGCATCTCGATCGCAAAATCGACGAGCAGGATGGCGTTCTTGGTGACGATACCCATCAGCATCAGGATGCCGATCATGACGGGCATGGACAGCGGATTGCTGGTGATGATCAAAGCCGCCGCGACGCCACCGATGGCGAGCGGCAGCGAGAACAGGATGGTGAAGGGCTGGATCACGTCCTTGAAAAGGAGGATCAGCACCGTCAGCACCAGCAGAAGACCCATCAACATGGCGTTGACGAAGCTCTGCTGCATCTCGGTCTGCACCTTGGTATCGCCGCTTTCCGCAAGGTGCACGGAGGCCGGGATGTTGGCCGCCTTGACGATCTCGCGGAAGCGGGCCGAGGCCGTGTCGAGCGCCACGCCCTGCGGCAGGTCGGAGCCGATCGAGACGACGCGGTTGCGGTTGTTGCGCTTGATCGAGCTTACGCCTTCCGAATAATCGATATTGGCGACGCTTGCGAGCGGAACGGTGCCGCCGCTGGCCGTCTGGATCTTCAATGCCCGGATGGCCGCGAGGTCGCGGCGCATGTCGAGCGCGGCCTGCACCCGGATCGGGATCTGGCGATCGTCGAGCGAGATCTTGGCAAGGGCCGCATCGACATCGCCGATGGTGGCAACGCGGATCGTCTCGGAAATCTGCTGCGGCGTGATGCCGAGGCGGGCGGCCTCGTCTTTACGCGGATAGACCTGCAGTTCCGGGCGCGGCAGGGCGCCGTCGGCGCTGACATTGGCGAGCAGCGGGTCGGCGCGAAGCTTGGATTCCAGGATGCCGACGGCGTCGTTCAGGTCCTTCTCGTTCTTGGAGAGGAAATTGAAGGAGAGGTCGCGTTCGCCGCGATCGTTGAGCTTGAGGATATGGACGTCGGGAATATCGCGCAGCTTGGCGAAGACTTCCTTTTCAATGGCCCATTGCGGACGTTCACGGCCGTGGACTTCCACCTTCGGTAACATCGGGCCGATGAGGGGGATGTGGCCAAGCACGTCGTTGACCACCTTCTTGACCAGCGACTGGTCGAGCTTGCCGAGCGCGAGCGTGATGGTCGCGCGGCGCAGTTCGAGTTCGCCCTTCGGCGATGCGCCGCCAAGAACGAAGACGCTTTCGACGCCGTTGATATCCTTGACCCTGTCATAGATCGCATCAGTCGTCTTCTCGGTGTCGTCAAGGCGTGCATTGGGCGGCAGTTCGACGGAGAGCACGATGCGCGAGGCATCTTCCGGCGGCAGGAAGCTGCCCGGGACCTTCATCAGCAGGAAAACCGAGCCAACCAGGAAGCCAATTGCCGCAAGCAAGGTCAGATATCGCGAATATTTGTGCCCGGTCGTGCCGCGTATCAGGCGGGTATAGCCCTTCATCAGCAAACTATCATTGTCGTGATGGTCTTCCATGCCGTCTTCGGCGCGCATGAGATAGGCGGCCATCATCGGGGTGATGAGACGGGCGACCATCAGCGAGAAGAAGACGGAGAAGGCGACGGTCAGGCCGAACTGGATGAAATATTGGCCGGGAATGCCCGGCATGAAGGAAACCGGCACGAAGACGGCGATGATCGTGAAGGTGGTTGCGATGACCGCGAGGCCGATTTCATCCGCCGCCTCGATCGCCGCGCGATAGGGCGTCTTGCCCATCTTGATGTGGCGGGCGATGTTCTCGATTTCGACGATGGCATCGTCGACGAGGATGCCGGTCGCCAGCGTCAAGGCAAGGAAGCTGACGAGGTTCAGCGAGAAGCCCATCATGTCCATGACCCAGAAAGTCGGGATCGCGGAGAGCGGCAGGGCGATGGCCGAAATCAGCGTCGCACGCCAGTTCCGGAGGAAGAGCAGGACGACGATGACGGCAAGCAGCGCCCCTTCGAGCAGCGTGTGGATGGCGGCTTCGTAGTTGCCGTAGGTGAAATACACCGAATCGTCGATCATCTCGATCTTCACATTCGGGTTTTCGCCCCTCACCTTGTCGAGGCTCTGCGCCACGGTTTCGGCGACGCTGACTTCGCTGGCGCCCTTCGAGCGGAAGACGCCGAAGGTGACAACAGGCGTATCGTTGAAGCGCGAGAAGGATTTCGGCTCCTCATAGGTGTCCTTGATGACGCCGAGGTCCGACAGCTTGACGAAACGGCCGTTCGGCAGCGCGATCGTCGTGTCGGCGAGTTCGGCGACATTACGGGCATCGCCGAGAACGCGGATCGCCTGTTCGCTTCCCGCCACCTGGCCGCGGCCGGAGCCGAGATCGACGTTGGTGCCGCGCAGCTGCTGGTTGACGCTTGCGGCGGTGATGCCATGAGCATCGAGCTTGGCAGGAGTGAGCTCGATGCGCACTTCGCGCTCCGCGCCGCCGTAGCGATCGACGCGACCGATGCCCGCCTGGCCCTGCAGCGCGCGCTTGATCGTATCGTCGACGAACCAGGAGAGTTCTTCCAGCGACATATCAGGCGAGGAAACGGCGAAGGTCTGGATCGCCTGGCCCTCGACATCGACCTTGGTGACAATTGGTGCTTCGGCCGTTGCCGGCAGATCGCTGCGAATGCGGTCGATCGCATCCTTGACGTCCTGCACGGCCTGTTCCGTCGGCACTTCCATCCGGAACATGACGTTGGTCTGCGAGCTGCCGTCGGTCACCGTCGACTGGATTTCGTCGATGCCGGTGATGGAGGCGATCGCATCTTCGATCTCCTTCGTTACCTGCATTTCGAGCTCGGCCGGCGAAGCGCCGCTCTGCGTCACGCTGATCGAGACGAGCGGCACGTCGATGTTCGGGAAGCGGGTGATCGGCAGCTTGTTGAAGGACTGAATGCCGATGAAGATCAGCAGGCAGAAGGCCAGCAGCGGCGCGATCGGATTTCGAATGGACCAGGCTGAAAAATTCATCGGATGGTCTCTTTAGTTGGAAGCGGAGGGCTGTTCACGCACCGGCGTGATGTGGTCGCCGTCACGGACATAGGCGCCCGCCTTGGCCACGACCTCGTCGCCGCTCTTCAATCCCTTGACGATCTCGACATAGGCGCCGTCCTGGATGCCGGTCTCGATCTTGGCAAATTTCACCACGCCATCCTCGACCTTGCGGGCCGAAGAGCCTTCATTGCCGGTCAGCACCGCGGTCAGGGGAAGCGATACGCCGTCCGTCTCGCGCACGATGATCTCGGCGCTGCCATACATGCCGGAACGCGCCTTGCTGTCATCGTCGATCGAGATATGCACCAGGCCGAGGCGGGTGCTGGCATCGACAGTCGGCGAAACCAGGCGCACGGCACCGGAAAGTTTCTCACGGCTGCCGGAAAGTGAAATCGTCGCCTTCTGGCCGGCCATGATCCTGACGATGTCGCTTTCCGCGACCTCGGCCACGAGCTCGATATCGCCGTCGCGGATGATGGTGAACAGCGGATCGCCGTTGCCGGCGGCAATGGCGCCGACCTTGGCGTTCTTTGCCGCGATCGTACCGGCAACCGGGGTCTTCACATCAGTGCGGGCAAGTTTCAGATCGGCATCGGCGATCTGGCTGTCGAAGACCTTGAGATCGGCTTCGGCGACCTCGATCGCCTGTTCGGCAGAGACGACGCGGGCATTGGCGGCGGCGGCTGTCGCATCGGCCTGTTCGACCTGGGCGGTGGAAACGGTACCCTTCTTGCCCATTTCCTGGGAGCGGGCCTGCTGCTGCCTTGCCTGTTCGGCATTGGCCTGGGCTTCGATGAGCTGGGCGCGCAGCTGGGCGAGGCTTGCCTCGCCCTTGGCCTTCGTCGCCATCATCTGGCTTTTCTCCAGGACCAGCGCATCATCGTTGAGCGTCGCCAGCGTGCTTTCCGCCTGAACCTTGTCGCCGATATCGGCTTTCAGCGTACGGATCGACAGGCCCTCCACCTGCGGCTGGATATAGACTTCCTCGACGGGTTTGACCGTTCCCGTACCGATGACACGGTCGACGAGGGTGCGATTGACAGCCGTGGTGACGACGATCGCCGGCAGGTTCTGCTGCGGTTTTACAACAGGCGCTTCCTGCGACAATGCGGTAGATGCAGCCAGCAGCAGCGCTGCAAAAAGGGTGGATGCGCCTAGAATTCCAATCGGCTTGCGTGCCATGCGTCTTCGTCCAATCTTGTAACAAGCTTAGCCGAACTCGCGCGTCTGTCCTTCAGCTCGCGACCAGGCCACTGCCTTTGCTGCATTCTCAAGGGTATCCACACATCATTTGCCGTCATCCCTCGTCGGCAAATCGGCTTCTAGTTGGTATCGATTTGCTCGATATGCAAGCCCGGCAGAAAACAATTCCCCATGAGCCGATAATAATTACCATCAGAACCTGAATCAATCACCGCAAGGTTATGCGAACATGACGATGATTGATCGCGCTTCTACCCCAATGACGTTTGACGCCGGATAAATGCGACAGTTGCAAGGCATTTTTTTCGACAAAAAGAAACGCGCGGAAAATCTCCCGCGCGTTTCGGTTTTGGCGTATCGCGGCGATTACTTGACCGCCGCGTCGGTAACGTCGTGCGTCCAGGCGCCCGAGGGCTCTTTGCTGATGATCTTCTGGTCAAGCAGCGCCTTTGCCGTGCGGGCATAAAGCGCCTCGTCGAGTTTGCCGGAGCCGTCGCCAACCAGTTTAGCGACTTCGCCCATCATGCGCTTCTGATGGTTCTCGTCCTGGCCGCCATTGTCCATGACGATCTCGGCAGCCTCATCCGGATTCTCGGTCGCATATTTCCAGCCCTTCATCGAGGCGCGGACAAACTTGACCATCTTCTCCTTGAAGGCCGGGTCCTTCAGCTTGTCTTCCATCGCATAGAGGCCGTCTTCGAGAAGATCGTTGCCCATTTGCGTATAGTTGAAGACCGTCAGTTCCTCCGGCTTGAAGCCGGCGTCGATCGCCTGCCAGTATTCATTATAGGTCATCACCGAGATGCAATCGGCCTGCTTCTGGACGAGCGGCTGTACGTCGAAGCTCTGCTTCAAGACTGTGACGCCGTTCGCACCGCCTTCTGTGGACAGGCCGAGCTTGTTCATCCAGGCGAAGAAGGGATACTCGTTGCCGAAGAACCAGACGCCGAGCGTATGGCCCTTGAAATCGGCTTCGGTCTTCACCGGGCCATCCTTACGGCAGATCATTTCCAGGCCGGACTTCTGGTAGGGCTGGGCGATGTTGACAAGCGGGACGCCCTTTTCGCGGGCAACAAGCGCGCCGCCCATCCAGTCGACGATGACATCGGCGCCGCCGCCGGCGATCACCTGCTCGGGGGCGATGTCGGGGCCGCCCGGCTTGATATCGACGTCGAGGCCTTCTTCCTTGTAGAAACCCTTGTCCTTGGCGACATAATAACCGCCGAACTGGCTCTGCGTGACCCATTTCAGCTGCAGCACGACCTTGTCGGCGGCCATCGCATGGGCTGCTGCAAGCGACATTGCGCTCGCCATCATTGCAACCATCAACTTTTTCATTTTCTTGTCCTTACCCTCTGAAGTTATGCCCGGACCCCATTTGCGAAGCCCGTGCGCGCCTAGCCACCACGGATAGACGGATGCCAGAACGTCACCGCCCGTTCGGCCAGGGCGATGATGCCATAAAAGATCGAGCCGGCCAGAGCCGCGACAGCGATTTCCGCCCAGACCATGTCGACATTCATGCGGCCGATCTCGGTGGAGATACGGAAGCCCATGCCGACGATCGGCGTTCCGAAGAATTCGGCAACGATGGCACCAATCAGCGCCAGCGTCGAGTTGATCTTCAGTGCGTTGAAAATGAAGGGCATGGCCGCCGGCAGCTTGAGCTTGAGCAGCGTCTGCCAATCGCTCGAGGCATAGGTGCGCATCAGGTCGCGTTCCATGCTGCCGGAGGCGGCAAGGCCGGCGACGGTGTTCACCAGCATGGGGAAGAAGGTCATGATGATGACGACGGCGGCCTTCGACGGCCAGTCGAAGCCGAACCACATGACCATGACCGGGGCGACGCCGATGATCGGCAGGGCCGATACCATATTGCCGATCGGCAACAGCCCGCGGCGCAGGAAAGCGATACGATCGGCCAGCACCGCGACGGCGAAGCCGGCGAGGCAGCCGACGATATAACCGATCAGCACCGCCTTGAAGATCGTCTGCCTGACGTCTGCACCGAGGATCGGCAGCGAGGCCATGATACGCTGACCGATGGCGCTCGGCGGCGGCAGGATGATGAAGGGAATGCCGCCGCCGCGCGTGACCGCCTCCCAGAGGATGAGGATCCAGGCGCCGAAGATCGCCGGGATCAGCAGTTGAAGTGTCGATTTGCCGAACGTGGTGAGGGGCTGCAGTTTCGACAGCTCGGTGACGCATCGCCAGGCCAGCAGCCAGCAGGAAAAGAGCAGCAGGAAGAAGGCTCGCGTCGCCGTTCCCTCATTGCCGGAAAGAGCCGACAGCAGCATCCAGGCGGCGCCATGTGCCCCGATGAACAGTACGGTGGCGCGGTAGGCCGGCGGCTGCGGCGCAAAAGACAGGAGAGCGGCCGCGGCGATGATGATGAAGACCAGGCTCGTCGTGCCGTCGCCTAAGGGGCGTGCGGCACCCTCGGCGAAAAGCGGAAGGCTCGTCAGCGCCGCGATACAGAGGAGAAGGGCGACGACAGCCTGCCACGAGAAGTTCAGATGTCTCATGCCGGCCTCCCGCCCATGGCGCGGTCGACGATCTTTGCTGCAATGCCGACGATCGCAACCAGGATGCCCGCCAGCAGCGATCCGGCGACGAGCGCTGCCCAGATATCGATGGTCTGGCTGTAATAGGAGCCGGCGAGCAGCTTGGAGCCGATGCCGGCAACGGCGCCTGTCGGCAGTTCGCCGACGATGGCGCCGACGAGACTGGCAGCGATCGCGACCTTCATCGAGGTGAAGAGGAAGGGGATCGAGGCCGGAACACGCAGCTTCCAGAAAGTCTGCGTCGGGCTGGCGTAATAGGTGCGCATCAGGTCGAGATGCATGATCTCGGGCGAACGCAACCCCTTCACCATGCCGACGGCGACAGGGAAAAAGGAGAGGTAGGTGGAGATCAGCGCCTTGGAGACGAGACGGGAGGCGTCGGAATCGAGATTCAGAAGATGGGCAATCGCGTTGTCGCCGGTCAGCACATTGTAGGAGATGATGACGATCATCGGCGCGATGGCGAGGATCGGTATGGTCTGGCTCGCCACCAGCCAGGGCATCAGCGAGCGGTCCATGGCGCGGTTGTGCACGATCAGCACCGCAAGAAGAATGCCGAGCAGCATGCCGAAGCCGAAGCCGAGCAGGGTGGAGGAGAGCGTCACCCAGCTGTGATAGACGAGGCTGCGATTGCTCGAAAGGCTGCGCAGGACGGTGTTCTCATAGACGTTCTGCGCCACCTGATGCGGCGCCGGCAGGATCGGCTTCGGCTGCGCCAGCGTCTTGCTGATGAATTCCATCGTGGTGGGGGTGATGCCGGCGCGACTGTCCATGTCGCGCTGGAACGGCGCGTTCATCAGCACGGCGGCGACATACCAGATGGCGACGAGGGCGAGCAGGATCGCGGTGACGGGGAGGATCTTGTCTTTGAAGGTGTCGGGTTTCACGCTGCGCGCTCCTTCAAAAACGGAGCGGCGTGCTTTTCGATAGTCAGAAACACGTAGTCGGGTCCATCAAGCACCTGAGCGTTGTCGAAGCGAAGCACGTTGAATCCTTCATTGCGCAGGAACGCGTCCCGGACAAGATCATGCCGACGGCCAGCAGTGGTCTCGTGGCTGTCGCCGTCGACTTCGACGATGAGCCGCGCCGACAGCCAGGCAAAATCAGCAATATAAGGACCGATCGGTGTCTCGCGCCTGAATCTGGCGCCATAGGGCCTGAGATCGCGAAGCATATCCCACATGGCAGCTTCGGCTTTCGTCAATTCACGGCGAAGGCGCTTTGCCGTGTCGCGGGTTTTGGGGGTGATGTTTGAATGTGGCATTTAAACCCCTCCCCAACCCCTCCCCACAAGGGGGAGGGGCTTTAACGCCGAACCCGCCGCGGGCCTTGATACTCTGTTGGGCCGGTTGTTGGAGAACTCGGCGAATGCCGCCGGTTTGCCCCTCCCCCTTGTGGGGAGGGGTTGGGGAGGGGTCTTTTCCAACAACTCGCGCCTAAACCTCATGGCTATGCCCCGTCCTCAGCCCCTCGCGAACGCGATGGGCGATCTCCAGAAACTCCGGGGTGTCGCGGATGTCGAGCGGGCGTTCGGCCGGCAGCGTCGAGTCGATCACGTCGGTGACGCGGCCCGGGCGCGGCGACATCACCACGATCTTGGTCGAGAGGTAGACCGCCTCGGGGATGGAGTGGGTGACGAAGCAGATCGTCTTGTTGGTGCGGGCCCAGAGTTTCAGCAGCTCCTCGTTCAGATGATCGCGGACGATCTCATCGAGCGCGCCAAAAGGTTCGTCCATCAGCAGCAGGTCGGCGTCGAAGGCGAGCGCGCGGGCGATCGAGGCCCGCTGCTGCATGCCGCCGGAAAGCTGCCAGGGGAATTTCTTCTCGAAGCCGGAGAGGCCGACCAGATCGAGCGCTTCGGCGATCCGCCGCGTGCGATCAGCGCCGCGATAACCCATAATCTCCAGCGGCAGGGCGATATTGTCTTCGATGACCCGCCAGGGCAGGAGCGCCGGGGCCTGAAACACATAGCCGTAGGCACGGGCCTTTCGGGCTTCCTCCGGCGTCATGCCGTTGATCGAGATTTCGCCCGAGGTGCTCTTTTCGAGATCGGCGATGACGCGCAGGAAGGTCGTCTTGCCGCAGCCCGAAGGGCCGATGAACGAGACGAAATCGCCCTTGCGGACATCGAGATTGACATCGCTCAGCGCATTCACCGGGCCGTCATTCGCCTGGTAGGTGAGACAGAGATCCTTGGCGGATACGACGGAGGGTGCTTGCATCAATGCGACCGTTCTTGTTTTCGCCGCGGGGAGGCGGTTTGCGTGTTACCATCGCCGCAGGCCCTGCCGGCGGCACATTTCATGGAGGAAGAGAATGGACGCAACATCACAACCCACCTGCCACATCGTTCGTCCCAACCACGCCTATGGCGGCAAGCAGGGGCTCAGCTATTTCGAGGGAATAGCGGCCGAGACGGTCGGCGCCAAGGGTATCTGCATGCACCTTTTGACGATCCCGCCCGGCGTGCGTGCCAGGGCGCATCTGCACGTCTCGCATGAGACGGCGATCTATATGCTCTCCGGCGAGGCCCACACCTGGTATGGCGACCGACTGGAGCATCATGTCGTCGTCCATGCCGGCGAACTGTTCTATATCCCGGCTGGCGTGCCGCATGTGCCGGCAAACCTCAGCAGCACGCCGTGCACAGCGGTCATCGCCCGCACCGACCCGAACGAGCAGGAAAGCGTCGTGCTTCTGCCGGAGCTGGATGCGCTGGTGCCGGCGTGAGGTCATCCGCATGGAGGCGTCGTTCCCCGGTTGATGGCGGTATCGTAACGCGCCATGTCACACGCCTGTTGCCGGGATGCCGCTGCGTTCCACCTTGCGCGGAGAGGTGATCTCCTTCCAGGTGGACAGAGCCTTGCTGACGGCAGTTACCGGTTCGCGCCGGACGAATTCGCCGTGGCCCTCGCGGGTCTTGACCGTGCTTTCCTCGATGGCAACGACGCCGCGCGTCAGCGTGTAGCGCGGCAGGCCGGTCACTTCCTTGCCTTCGAAGACGTTGTAGTCGATCGCCGACTGCTGGCTCTTGGACGAGATGGTTTTTGACCGCTTCGGATCCCAGACGACGATATCGGCATCGGCGCCGACGAGGATCGCGCCCTTCTTCGGATAGATGTTGAGGATCTTGGCGATGTTGGTCGAGGTGACGGCGACGAACTCGTTCATCGTCAGCCGGCCGGTATTGACGCCGCGGGTCCAGAGCATCGGCATGCGGTCTTCGAGGCCGCCGGTGCCGTTGGGGATCTTGGTGAAATCGCCGACGCCGAAACGCTTCTGCGCCGTGGTGAAGGCGCAATGGTCCGTGGCGACCACCTGCAGCGAGCCGGAGGCAAGGCCGGCCCAGAGTGAGTCCTGATGCTGTTTGTTGCGGAAGGGCGGCGACATCACGCGGCGGGCGGCATGATCCCAGTCGGGATTGGAATATTCGCTCTCGTCGAGCGTCAGGTGCTGGATCAGGGGTTCGCCGTAGACGCGCATGCCCTTGGCGCGGGCGCGGCGGATCGCTTCATGCGCCTGCTCGCAGGAAGTATGGACGATATAGACAGGGCAGCCGGCCATGTCGGCGATCATGATCGCACGGTTCGTGGCCTCGCCCTCGACCTCGGCGGGGCGGGAATAGGCATGCGCCTCGGGACCATTATTGCCCTCGGCCAGCAGCTTTGCCGACATCGAGGCGACGACATCGCCGTTTTCGGCGTGCACCAGCGGCAGGGCGCCGAGTTCGGCGCAGCGCTGGAAGGAGGCGAACATCTCGTCATCGTCCACCATCAGCGCGCCCTTGTAGGCCATGAAATGCTTGAAGGTGTTGATGCCCTTGTCGCGGACGATGGTCTCCATCTCCTTGAAGACCTGCTCGCTCCACCAGGTGACAGCCATGTGGAAGGAATAATCGCAATTGGCCCGCGTCGACTTGTTGTCCCACATGGTCAGCGCCTCAAGCAGCGACTGGCCGGGGGCAGGCAGGGCGAAATCGACGACCATGGTCGTGCCGCCGGAAAGCGCCGCGCGCGTGCCGCTCTCGAAATCGTCGGAGGAATAGGTGCCCATGAAGGGCATTTCGAGATGGGTGTGCGGGTCAATGCCGCCAGGCATGACATAGCAGCCCGAGGCGTCGAGCGTCTCGTCGCCCGAGAGGTTCGGGCCGATCTCGACGATCTTGCCGCCGTCGATCTTGACGTCAGCCTTGTAGGTGAGGTCGGCCGTGACGATGGTGCCGTTCTTGATGACAGTGGTACTCATAATCCTAGTCCTTCCTAAAGTCGAAATCTGGTTGACCATCAGGACGCTTAATGATGTGAAGGCCTCTCAGTGTTATACCTTTGACTTTCCACGTTTGTAACGTGCGACAATCCCGGTTTAGGCTTTCGATAATGAACAAGTTCAATTTCTGAACGGCATCCCTCGTGTTCCATACGTCGCTATTGTCCTGAAGAATAACTGTAACAGAGTCGCCTTCACGCGTGATTGTGGCTGGTGTCAATGATCTTGAGTCCGGCAACACCGGGTTGGCTATCATCAGCTCCAATGTTTGGTTGCGTGTACAAAAGTCAGCTGGCGTAATGTGAACTTCCTGATTTTCTTCCACATTACTAAGCTGTCTTACATCCGCATCATTGTTCGTTGCGCCAAAGACGTCAGGTGCACCCACTAATGCAGTCCAAGCGAAGACTGCACAAGCGAGATACGGCGGCCGAAGGTTCATTCGGTGACAATCTCCGCCGTCTCGACCACCGCATGGAACAACACGTCGGCGCCCGCCGTCGCCCATTCCTTGGAAATCTCCTCCGCCTCGTTGTGCGAAAGTCCACCCACGCACGGGCACATGACCATGGTGGCAGGCGCGACCTTGGCGGCCCAGCAGGCGTCGTGGCCGGCGCCGGAGATGAGGTTCATGTGGGAGTAGCCGAGGCGTTCGGCGGCGGAGCGGACCGAGGTGACCAGCTTTTCGTCGAAGGTAACCGGCGCGAAATGGCCGATCGCCTCGATGGAACAGCCGACGCCCAGCGCGTCGCAGATGCCAGGGGCCTCGGCCTCGATCTTCGCCCGCATGCGGTCGAGCTTGGCCTTGTCGGGCGAGCGGATGTCGACGGTGAAGACGACCTTGCCCGGCAGCACGTTGCGGGAGTTCGGCGAGAAGAAGACCTGGCCGACGCCACCGACGGCGCCCGGCTGCTCGCCCATCGCGACACCTTGAACCATCTCCAGGATGCGCGCCATGGCAAGGCCGGCATTGACGCGCATGTTCATCGGCGTCGAGCCGGTATGGGCCTCCTTGCCGGTGAGCGTGAATTCCAGCCACCACAGGCCCTGACAGTGGGTGACGACGCCGATCTGCTTGTCTTCGGCTTCGAGGATCGGGCCCTGTTCGATGTGGTATTCGAAATAGGCATGCATCTTGCGGGCGCCGACCTCTTCGTCGCCGACCCAGCCGATGCGCTTCAGTTCGTCGCCGAAGAGATTGCCTTCGGGGTCCCTGCGGTTATAGGCGAAGTCCAGGCTGTGCACGCCGGCGAAGACGCCCGAGGCCAGCATGGCTGGGGCAAAACGCGCGCCTTCCTCGTTCGTCCAGTTGGTGACGACAATCGGATGCTTTGTCCTGATGCCGAGGTCGTTCATCGTGCGCACGACTTCGAGCGCCGAAAGCACACCGAGAACACCATCATATTTGCCGCCGGTCGGCTGGGTGTCGAGGTGTGAGCCGACATAGACCGGCAGGGCATCGGGATCGGTGCCGGGGCGGGTGGCGAACATCGTGCCCATTTGGTCGATGCCCATCGTCAAGCCGGCTTCGTCGCACCATGTCTTGAAAAGACTGCGGCCTTCGGCGTCCGAATCCGTCAGCGTCTGGCGATTGTTGCCGCCGGCAATGCCGGGGCCGATCTTGGCCATGTCCCTGAGACTGTCCCAGAGACGGTCGCCATTGACGCGCATGTTCTCGCCTGGTGCTGCCACCATTTTTTATGCCCTCACCTGTTTGCGGCAGTCATGCAAGGGGCATGCCCGCCTGTTCCCGTGGTCCATTCCCGCGCCTCTTATTGGTTTTGTCGAGCGCCGGAAAATCGCCAGTTGCCTTTGTTTTTCATCTGACGGATATTTGACCGATTGGTAAACATTACAACTTCCACCGCCGGGCTCAAGACGAAAATCACGAAAATTGCCGATAAAAATGCGGGCAGTTGCTCAAGAAAACGGCAGGGGTCTTTCTCCGCTAAAGCTTGAGCGAAGAAGTTGAATTTCAAGGGGAAACGACAGCCTGTGACCATACCGAGAGCAGCGAAAACCTTAAGGCGGACGCGAATCCAGGAGGAGAAGGAAGAGCAGATCCTGGAGGCGGCGCTCGACGTGTTTTCAGCAAGCGGCTTCCGCGGCTCGACCATCGACCAGATCGCCGAGGTCGCCGGCATGTCGAAACCCAATCTGCTTTATTATTTCCGCACGAAGGAAGCCATGCACCGGGCGCTGATCGACCGGGTGCTCTACACCTGGCTGGAGCCGCTGCGCGCCTTCGATGCCGAGGGCAATCCGGAGGAGGAAATCCGCAGCTACATCAGACGCAAGCTGGAGATGGCGCGCGATTTTCCGCGTGAGAGCCGGCTCTTCGCCAATGAGGTGCTGCAGGGGGCGCCGCATATCGAGGACGAGCTGAAGGGGCCGCTGAAGGAACTGGTCGACGAGAAGGCGGAGGTCATCCGCGCCTGGGCGAAATCGGGCAAGATCGTCAAGTGCGACCCCTACCACTTGATCTTTTCCATCTGGTCGACGACGCAGCATTACGCGGATTTCGACGTTCAGGTGCGGGCTGTGCTCGGGCAGGAGCATGCTGGCGAAGGGCGCTTCGAGGATGCGGCCCGGTTTCTGGAACAGCTCTTCATTGGCGGGCTGCGGCCGGATCGATCCGAGACCTGAGGTCTATTGCCTTTCAGGGAGCGGCATGCGGCCCAGTATGTCCGTCACGCCCTCCATGGTATAGGGCTTCTGCAACACCGGTGCGCCAGAATGGCTGTTCGCCTGGGCGATGCCTTCCCCATAACCCGTGGCAAAAACGAAGGGCACGCCTTCGGCTGCCAGCCGGTCGGCAATGCCGAAGCTGGTCTCGTCGCCGAGATTGACATCGAGCAGCGCCAGATCGAACGACCGATCGGCCAGGATTTCCATCGCCTCGGCGACACTTGGCGCCGTTGCTACTTCGGCGCCCAGCCGGCGGAGAATCTCTTCGCCGTCCATGGCGATGATCAGGTTGTTTTCGACCAGCAGCACATTCAGGCCGAGCAGCGGCTGATGATTGTCGGGAGCCGTGTTGCGCTCAGCCGCTCCGACCGGAATTGGATCTGACCGTTCGCTCGTCGAGCCGACGACATAGCGAGCCGGAATGTTGAAATCGGCCTCTAGCCCGTCCCTGACGTAGCGGACCTCCGCCTTGCCGCCGAGATCATAGGGGATGGAGCGGCGGATGATTGTCGAACCGAAGCCCTGGCGTGTGGGCTCGACGACGGGCGGACCATTCTTTTCGCGCCAGCCGATGGACAGATTGCCCTCATCGTCGCGATGCCAGCCGAGTTCGACGGTGCCGCTGCCCGTACCGGAAAGGCTGCCATATTTGGCGCTGTTGGTCATCAACTCATGGAACACAAGGGCGGCGGTGGAAAAGGCTTGCGGCTCCAGCAGCACGTCGTCGCCATGCATCCGGATGCGCTGCGCATTTTTGCCGAGATAGGCGGCGGTCTCGGCCAGCAGCAATTGCCGCAGCGAAGCAGGCGCCCAATGATCCCTCGTGATCTGGTCATGGGCGCGGGCGAGCGACTGGACGCGGCCTTCGATCTGGCGAATGTAGTCGCCAACGCTGACCGCGGTTGCCTGCGATTGGCGGATGATCCCGGTGATGAGGCTCAATATGTTGCGCACACGGTGGTTCAGCTCGGCGATCAGCAGTTCCTGACGCTCGTTTGCCGTCTGGCGCGCCATGCTGGCCTCGTCGGTGAGGCGCAACACCACCTCGATCAGCGTGACCCGGATCGTTTCAGCGACGCGGCGCTCGGCCTCGGTGAAGGGCAGCGAGCGACCGCGTACCAGTTCCGACCAGGCCTCGAAACTCTTGCGCGGCGTCAGCCGCGGGCCGTTGGGTCCATAATCCACCGGCTTTTGCGGGTCGCCGGCCCAGCGGACGGTGCGCACCTGCTCCTGGCGGAAAAGCACGACATAATCGCGCGGCGAACGTGAGATCGGGATGGCGAGCATGCCTGCGACGGCATCGTCGACGGCAAGATCCGGATATGTTTCCGTGAGCTTGTCGACGGCATAGATGCGGCCGGCGGCGTTGCGGTTGAGATGGCGGACGAGAGCTGCGAAAGCTCTCTCATCCGGCGCGATGCCAGCAAGAGCCAGCCGGCCGTTGATCCAGACGCCGATGCCGTCGGCAGGGATGGCGTCGGCGAGTGCTTCGATCAGCCAGGCCGGATCGTCGAGCAGGCTGGCATTGTCCACCACGGAGGTGAGAAGCCGGTCGGCGATGCGGCGGGCCTTGGTCTCGTAGTCGAGAGCCAGCCGCCGTTCGCGGCTTTCGAGGCGCGAGGCAAACATCTGGCCGAAAAGTTCGGCGGTGGAGCGGTTTTGGGCCGAAGGCAGGCGCGGGCCGTAGTGATGACAGGCAAACAGACCCCAGAGCTTGCCGTCGACGACGATCGATATGGAGAGCGATGCGCCGACGCCCATGTTTTTCAGATATTCGATATGGATCGGCGAGACCGAACGCAAAACCGATATGGAAAGATCGAGCGGCCGACCGTTCTCGTCGAGTTCAGGCAAGATCGGCACGGGCATGGCGTCGATATCGGCAATGATACGAAACAGGTTGCGCAGATAAAGCGCCCGGGCCTGTACCGGAATGTCGGAGGCGGGATAATGAAGCCCCAGGAACGAGCCGATGCCGGCGCGGGCGGCTTCCGCCACCACTTCGCCGGAACCGCTGTCGTCGAAGCGATAGACCATGACCCGATCGAAGCCGGTCAGGGCGCGCGCCTGCCTTGCGCCCTCGCGGAAGAAAGCCTCCATCGTTTCCGTATGGTCGAGGCGGGACATCATGCTGCGCATGGAGAGGGAAGGGGCGTCGCGCCTGTCTTCCTGCCCACGCTCGCCTTCGATGATGACCTGACCTTCGTTCAGATGCACGGCAACGTCGAACCTGCCCTCACCTGATGTCAGTGCAATGCCGAAAATGCGTTCGACGACGTCGGAACCGCGCAGCGTGGTCAGCTTGTTACGGATTGCGTGGAGCGCCTCGGGCGTGATCAGTGAGCCAACGGCGCGGCCGAGGGCGTCCGCCGGCGCAATGCCGAGGAACTCCCCCAGATTTGCCGAGGCGCGGGTGACGATCCAGTCCGAGGATATCGCCAGAAGAAAGCCGAAAGGCTGAATTGCGCCGAGTTGGTGGATCGGTTCGCGGTCGCAATTGGTGAGATCGACGGGTTCAAACGTGCCGCTCATGGGATGGCTTCCAATTCGAGCTGCCCGGCTTCGAGGAAAAGATCGAAGACGCTGCGAGCCGCGGAAACGGCGGCGTCGGGATCGTCACCATCGTCGGCATCGAGACGGTCCATGAAGATCCGCATGGCGCCCTTTGGAGCCTGCGGTGTGAGATAGCTGCTGGGCAGGTGGCCGGGGACGGACTTGGCGAGCAGGGCGCCGCCGAGTTTGGAGCCTTCAAGGACATAGAGGGCGCCCCAGAGCGCCGGCTGGGATTGCAATGCCGGTGGCGCTAGGCACGGGGGCAATGGATCCCCTAGTTCCCTAAGGTCGGCAAGCAGCAGGTGGGCGCGCCTTCGCCCCCACCAGTCGGGCAGCAGGCGGGCGATGCCTGCTTCTTCGAGTGCATCTTCTGCCGCCGGCACGACCCGGGCATGGGCGCGCAGAAATGTCTTATACTGCTCTCTATTGGAAAGGTCGAAAGTGCCGAAAAGCTTGTCGACCTCGGCGTGGCAATCTGCTGTTTGTGCGCGAAGCACGCTGCGAAGGGACATGCGAACCGTGTTCAAGAAATATGGCACAGGATGCCGTTCATCTGAGGATGAACTAGCGATATATTGCAGCATCCCGGTATTTCCAGGGAAACCCATAGAAAAACATGGGCTTCCCTCAATTTATATCTCGCCGCGCGGTGAATGGGCTTCGCCTCCTATTCGGCCATAGCCGCCTCTTCGAAGGCCAAGCCCTCGTCGGCCCAGCCGGTCATGCCGCCGATCATCAGCTTGGCCGTGAGGCCGAGTTTGGCCAGGCGGAAGGCGGCCTTGTCGGCGCCGTTGCAGTGGGGACCGGCGCAATAGACGACGAAGAGGGTGTCCTTTGCCCATTCCGACATGCGGTGCGCGGTCATCTTGCCGTGCGGCAGGTTGATCGCTCCCGGCAGGTGGGACTGCGCAAACAGTGCCGGCGAGCGCACGTCGAGGAGGATGAAATCGACCTTGGCGCCGGCAAAGGCGGCCTGGACATCCGAGCAATCGGTTTCGAAGGCGAGCTTGGCGGCATAGTGGGCGGCGGCGAGATCAGGCTCGGCGGCAGGGATTTCGGCGACGGGGCTTGGCATCGGTCTTTCCTTTCCATGTTGGAGTTGCCGCCTGGTATCGCCGATGCTAGAGCTTTGCGAAATTGGCCATCATGACCGACAGCGTAAAGATCATGCCAAACTTATCACCACAGCAGACGACAGGACCGTTGGTCACAGCCCTTGCCTATGACGGGCTCTGCACCTTCGAATTCGGCATCGCCTACGAGGTCTTCGGCCTGCCGCGCCCGGAGATGGGCGAAGGCTGGTATCGCTTCTCGGTCTGCGGCATCGAGCCAGGACCGCTTCACGCCGCCGGCGGGTTGACGGTCGCGGTCGACAAGGGACTGGAGATCCTTGAAGAGGCGGATCTGATCGTCGTGCCGGGCTGGCGGGCGATCGATGCGCCGGTGCCCGAGCCGCTCGCCGAGGCGCTCCGGGCAGCGCATCAGCGCGGCGCGCGCATCATGTCGCTCTGCTCCGGCGTTGCGGTTCTGGCCGGATCCGGGCTGCTTGCCAATCGCAAGGCGACGACACATTGGCGCTATGTCGCCTCGATCGCCGCTCGTTATCCCGATATCGCGCTCGATGCCGGCGTTCTCTACATCGATGAGGGCAGCCTGTTGACGGCGGCCGGCAGTGCCGCCGGCATCGATCTCTGCCTGCATGTGGTGCGCGGCGATTTCGGCTCGGAGGCCGCAAACAGCGTCGCCCGCCGCCTCGTCGTGCCGCCGCACCGCGAAGGAGGGCAGGCGCAGTTCATCAGCGCCCCGGTTCCGGAAGAGCGTGAGGGCATCCGTCTCGGCCCATTGATCGAATGGATGCGCGAAAGCCTTTCGCAAGAGCAGCCGATCAGGCTGCTTGCGAAAAGAGCGGGCATGAGCATGCGCACTTTCCAGCGCCGCTTCGAAGCGACGACGGGTCTCAGCGTCGGCGAATGGCTGCTGAAGGAGCGGCTGCGCCATGCCCGCGACCTGCTCGAAAAGCAACTTGCCGTCTCGCTCGACGACATCGCGGTATCAAGTGGCTTCGGCACTCTGGCGACAATGCGCCACCATTTCCGCAGGCGGCTGGGAACGAGCCCGCATGCCTATCGGAAGTCGTTCGGCGGCTGAGGCATCTTACGCTTGCATTTACGCCTTACTTCGCCTAAACGGGCGCTCTCTATTGTTCTGGATAAAGGGAGCGCCACGATGACGACTATCTCCGCACGCCCCGAGAGGGTTTCGGCTTAACTCAGCCAATGGCTGATGCATGCCGGTTGAACATCGCCGTTTCCGGTGATGAAAGACCACTCATATCCAGAGTTCATTATCATGGGCAATTCTATCGGGAGCGGAAGCTCCCCGATGACGTCGGCGTCGGATCCGGCGGTCATCAATCGTTTCTTTTCCGGTTCTGCCTGGATCGAAGGTGCTGCCTTGGACCAGCTCGACGAGATGTCCCGACTGCCGGGTGTTTTGGAGATCGCCGCCTTTCCGGATCTGCATCCCGGCAAATATGGTGCGACCGGTGTCGCCCTGCTGTCATCTAGGCTGCACCCGCTGCTGATCGGCAACGACATCGGCTGCGGCATGTCGCTCTTCGGTCTCGATCTGCCGCTGCGCAAGCTGAAGATCGACAAGGCGGCGGAGCGGCTTCGCCGGCTTGAAACGCAGGCAATCGGAGAGGCGCGCGAATGGCTGGCCGAAATGGGTCTGTCTGTCGATCTTGCACCCGATGCCTTGGGCACGATCGGCGGCGGCAACCATTTCTGCGAACTGCAGGCGGTGGAAGATGTTGCCGAGGGCGGGCACGCTGCCGGTCTTGACGATCAGGGTCTTTACCTGCTCGTTCATTCCGGCTCACGCTCCCTTGGCGCTACGGTCTTCTCGCAGACCTTGGCCGCTCATCCGGGACTTGTCGCCGGCCTCGATCCCGGTTCGGAGGCAGGCGCTGCCTGGCTTGCGAGCCATGATCGCTGCGTTGCCTGGGCATCGCTGAACCGGCGACTGATCGCAGCTCGGGCTGCTGCAGCACTTCGTGCTGATCTGCGCGTGATCGCCGATATACCGCATAATCTCGTTCGTCGCTCGGATCACGGGTTTGTGCATTATAAGGGCGCTGCGGCCGTCGCACCCGGCGAACTTGCGCCGATTGCCGGATCTCGCGCCAGCCTCAGCCATGTGGTTGTCGCGAGCGCCGACGTCGGTCGTTCGCTCGGTGGCATCTCTCATGGGGCCGGTCGCAAATATGATCGCGCCACCATGCATGGACGGGTCGGCCGCAACCGGTCCGAACGCGAACTGCTGCTGCGTAATTCCTGGGGCGGTATCGCCATCTGCGATGATCGCGCTCTCGTCATCGAAGAAGCGGCGTCGGCCTATAAGGATGCCGGGCAGGTGGTGAGCGATCTTGAAAAGGCGCGACTGGTCCGCGGGCTTGCCAGCTTGCGGCCGCTCGTCACCTTCAAGAAGGCGGTTGACGAGGCGGAGGTGGAGCAGCGTCGTCGAAAGCCTGAATATCGCCGGGAAGGAGGGCGCGGCCATGAGCGCTATTGATCTTCTCGTGACGTCGGGCAACGGCCCAGTGGAGTGCCGAATGGCGCTCTCCGCACTTCTCGACATTATCGAGCGCGAGGCGGTCGGGCTTGGCTGCAGCTTCGAGAAGAGCCTCGGTCCGATGCCGGATCGGCACGGTGCGAAGTCGGCGGTCGTCAGCCTCGATGGTCTCGAGGCGGAGGGGATTGCCAGCAGCTATTGCGGCACGATCAGGTTCACCTTCAAGAGCCCGGCGCGTCCCGGTCACAAGCGGCAGAACTGGTACGTTGCGGTTCAACGCATCGATGCCGGGACTGAGGGCGGCAAGGTGACGATTGATCCCGCCGACCTGCGTTTCGAGACCTTGCGGGCTGGCGGGCCGGGCGGGCAGCACCAGAACACGACCGACAGCGCGGTGCGCATCCTGCATCGGCCGACCGGTCTCATGGTGAGGGCGCGCGACGAACGCTCGCAGCACCGCAACAAAGCTCTGGCGCTTCGGCGTCTTGAAGCGATGCTGCGCCATATCGAGGTGGAAAAGCAGGAGGCGGCCAAATCCGGACGGTTCGTTGCCAACCGGACCATCGAGCGAGGCAACGAGGTCAAGTCTTTCAAGCTGTGACTGTTGGTGCCACCGCAATAAACGGCGCCCTTCGACAAGGGCGCCGCCACCTTCAGTCGCGGTCTCTAAAAATAGTGATCCCGTTCGATGCCGTCATAGCGGCCGGATTGCAGGCAGCAGTTCTTGAAACCGCCTCCTGGAACCGCAGGGGCAGGGATCGTTACGGCCGAGTTTTTCGATCAGTTCGACATCGTCGTGAACGGTTTGCAAACCGGTCTTGACCCGGGTTTCTGACGGGAAGGATTTACGCCGTTTCGACGTGACCTCAAAAGCTGAGATCGGTGAGGTGTTTGCGAGCCATGGCTGCCTCCTCTTGGTTGACACGCTGCGATCGTGCAGCATGGTGGCCATAGAGCTCTTGCCTGTTCAGTGCAACGCCGCGGAGCGATCTTCCCCGCGGCGTTGCAAACCTGTCACTCTGCCGCCTGGCGGGCCATCGGGTTGTTCGGGTGTGTCGTCCAGTTGGCATAGTTGGGGTCGACGGTGCGGCCGGTGCGTTTGTCCAGGGTGCCGGCGGCAAGCGGTTCCATGGTGATGCAGTTCTCGACCGGGCAGACGTTGACGCAGAGATTGCAGCCGACGCATTCCTCTTCGATCACCTCGAAATGGCGCAGGCCGTTGACGACGTTGGTGATCGCCTGGTGCGAGGTGTCCTCGCAGGCGATGTGGCAGCGGCCGCATTTGATGCAGGCGTCCTGGTCGATCTTCGCCTTGGCGATGTAGTTGAGGTTCAGATACTGCCAGTCGGTGACGTTGGGCACGGCGCGGCCGGTAATGTCGTCGAGGGTCTTGTGACCCTTTTCATCCATCCAGTCCGAGAGCCCCGTGATCATTTCCTGCACGATCTTGAAGCCATAGGTCATGGCGGCGGTGCAGACCTGCACGTTGCCGGCGCCGAGGACAAGGAATTCGGCCGCGTCCCGCCAGGTCGTGATGCCGCCGATGCCGGAGATCGGCAGGCCGTAGGTTTCGGGATCACGGGCGATCTCGGCCACCATGTTGAGCGCGATCGGTTTGACCGCCGGGCCACAATAACCGCCATGGCTGCCCTTGCCGCCGACCGTCGGGTTGGGGGCGAAGTTGTCGAGATCGACGGAGACGATCGAATTGATCGTGTTGATCAGCGAGACGGCATCGGTGCCGCCGGCCTTGGCGGCGCGGGCGGGACGGCGAACGTCGGTGATGTTGGGTGTCAGCTTGGTGATGATGGGCATGCGGGTATACTGCTTGCACCAGCGCACGACCATTTCGATATATTCCGGCACCTGGCCGACGGCCGAGCCCATGCCGCGCTCCGACATGCCGTGCGGACAGCCGAAATTGAGTTCGATGCCGTCGGCGCCGGTCTCTTCGACCAGAGGCAGGATCGCTTTCCAGGCCTGTTCCTCGCAGGGCACCATGATCGAGGCGATCAGCGCCCGATCCGGCCAGTTCATCTTGACCTGCTTCATTTCCCTGAGGTTTGTGTAGAGGTCGCGGTCGGTGATGAGCTCGATATTGTTCAGGCCCAGCAGGCGGCGGTCTGCGCCGAAGATCGCGCCGTAGCGCGGGCCGTTGACGTTGACGACGGGCGGGCCTTCCTCGCCGAGCGTCTTCCAGACCACGCCGCCCCAGCCGGCCTTGAAGGCGCGCTCGACGTTGTAGGCCTTGTCGGTCGGCGGCGCCGACGCCAGCCAGAACGGGTTCGGGGATTTGATGCCGACGAAATTATTGCGGAGATCAGCCATTGTTCTCTCTCCCCTTCAGGCAACCGCGACAGCCGGAGCGGCTGCTGCAGACAGGGTCCGATGGATGGATTCAGCCGCGTCGCGGCCGTGGGCGACGGCGGAAACCGTGAGATCGTCGCCGCCGAAGACGCAGTCGCCGCCGGCCCAGACGCCATCGAGCGAGGTGCGGCCTTCGGCATCGACGGCGATACGGCCGGATTCCATGCGCAGCGAAGCGATACCCGCGGCGTCAAAGCTCTGGCCGATCGCCTTGAAGATCTGATCGGCGGCGATCACGCCAGTCTCGCCGGTGCCGACAAGGCGGCCTTCGAGTATCCGCGTATATTCGACCTCGATGGCGGCAACCTTGCCGTCCTGCGACAGGATCGATTTCGGCGCCAGCCAGTGACGGATAATGACGCCCTTGGAGCTTGCCAGATCCTGCTCGTATTCGGAGGCGTTCATCTGCTCCTTGCCGCGGCGGTAACAGATCGTTACCTCCTCGGCGCCGAGGAGTTTAGCCTGCACGGCAGCGTCGATCGCCGTCATGCCGCCGCCGAGGACGACGACACGGCGGCCGATGGCGATATCGCTCTTGTCATCGGCCTGGCGCAGTGCTGCGATGAAATCGACGGCATCGTCGACGCCCGTGAGATTCTCGCCGTCGATGCGCAGCGCATTGACGCCGGCAAGGCCGATGCCGAGAAAGACGGCGTCATACTGGGCCTGCAGATCGGAAAGCGAAAAATCGCGGCCGAGAAGAGCGCCCTGGCGAACCTCGATTCCGCCGATCGAAATGACGTATTCGACTTCCTTCTGGGCGAAATCGTCGACCGCCTTATAGGTGGCGATGCCGTATTCGTTGAGGCCGCCGGATTTTTCCCTGGCATCATAGATGACGACGGAATGGCCCTTCACCGCCAGGCGATGGGCGGCGGCAAGACCGGCCGGACCGGCGCCGACGACGGCGATCCTCTTTCCCGTCGCTTCGGCCCTGACATAGAACTGCTTGCCGGCCTGCATGGCGGCATCGGTGGCATAACGCTGCAGCCGGCCGATCTCGACCGGCCGCTCCTCGGCCGTGTTGCGCACGCAGGCCTGTTCGCAGAGCTCTTCGGTGGGACAGACGCGGGCGCACATGCCGCCGAGA
Source organism: Rhizobium sp. CIAT894 (assembly GCF_000172795.2). NCBI lineage: Bacteria > Pseudomonadati > Pseudomonadota > Alphaproteobacteria > Hyphomicrobiales > Rhizobiaceae > Rhizobium > Rhizobium sp. CIAT894. The sequence goes on along the minus strand of NZ_CP020947.1, from coordinate 3,371,112 downwards.
ATGTTCTGATCGAAGATCGTCTTTGCCGAGCCGAGCGGATTGCCGGTCGAGATCTGGCGAATGAACAGCGGAATGTCGATCGAGGTGGGACAGGCCGTCATGCACGGCGCGTCATAGCAGAAATAGCAGCGGTCGGCGGCGACCAGCGCCTCGTGATTGTCGAGGCGCGGATGAAGATCGGAAAAATTAGCCTCATACTCGGCGGGCGAAAGCCGGCCGGCATGAATCCCGGTTTCCAGTCGTTCCATTGAAGTTCCCTCATTATTGGTAAACGGCCTGTGAGGGAAAGCGTAACTCAGGTTTAAAAATTTATCAAACGGTAAAATTTTGATGGTTTGTTCTGGAGAGGATTCCTGCAAGCAACTGTTTTTACATGCTTAATTTCTTCTTCTCGATTGGGGGATTCATCCGGGCGCGCGGGAGGAAAAGAGCATCCGAAAAAAGATTGTAAAAAGTCGAATTTTTTTCATTCGGCCGGGAACCAATGTCCGATGTCGTCGTTATTGCGATATCCGGATGGTGATCGCATCGACCCAACATGCGCGCCCCCAACCCACTATCCGGACGTACTCACGGTCCCCTCCCGGTGAGTGAAGACAGCCGGTGCGCCGCCCTCGCACCGGCTGTTTTTCTGTTTGGGTTGTCGGGGCTTTCAGACACGTTTGAATATTTCGAATTCGGTTTCCGGAATGGTCAGACGATATTCGATGCGGCCGGGAACGAGGCTCAACTCCGCCTTGCCATTGACGGAGGAGGGCACGACACGCTCCAGCACCGTTCGGCCGAAGCTGTTGTCGCTGAATTCGTGGATTTCCGATTGATCCTGCAGCACCTCTGCCCAGGCGACCTCGATCGCTTTCTTCTCGCCGATCATGGCTTCCCGGCAATTCAGCGTGATCGAGGCGCCGCCGCCTGAGATCGCGCCATAGGAGGCGGAGTTGACGATGAGTTCGTGGAGGGCGAGCCCGACATGCACGGCGGCATTCGGGGTCAGATGGGCATTGATGCCATAGATCGGCATGGAACCTGACGTTTCCGGCCAGTAGGGGGCGAACTGTTTTTCGGCAAGTTCGAAGAGATAGGCGCCGCGCCAACTCGAATCCGTGATCAGATCCTGCGAGTTGGAAAGCGATTGCAACCGCCCGCGAAACTTGACGAGGAAGCTGTCGAGAGAAAGCGTGTTGCGCGCCGTCTGCGTGGCGATGCCCTGGATGATGGCGAGAAGGTTTTTCGAGCGGTGCGAAAGTTCGCGCAACAGCGATTTCAGCACCTTTTCACGATGCCGGCTTTCGGTGACCTCAGCCATGACGGACAGAAGTCCGTATTCGCCGCGCTCACCGGTTCGCTGGATTTTCAATTCATAGCTGCGCGTTTCACCGTCGACGGCGATCTCGATCTCGGCATTGTTGGGGATGCCGGTTTCCAATACCTTGTGTTTCAGCGCTGTCAGATATTGCCCATGAGCGTCGCCGAAAAGAGCGGCGTCGCTGCCGCCGGGCGTAAAGAGTGCCGCGAAATGCGGCGGCAGATTTTCGGCGTAGAAGATCGAAAGCCGGGCGTCCTGGCAGAGGATCGAAATCCCGGCGCTGCCGAGCGCGCGTTCCATCATTGCGGCTTTGCCTTCGAAGGTAAAAGGCACGCCGGACAATGGTTCAGTCCTATTCACTCGGCCGCCTTTCCTTGTGACATCTTGGACTTCGCTGAAAGCGAGCGCCCTCAAGGCCTCGCCTGTCAACTCTAGAACAAAGCGCTGCAAAAACCGTTAAAGCCACCGGAGCGTCCCGGTAGCACCGGAACGCCTGTTTTCACGATTTGGTTCCGAAGGCCGAAGAATTGCGTCTCAGGCGGCCACTCTGGTCGATTCGTTGAAGAAAAGCGCTTGGCTGATCAGTGCCTTGACCATGTCTGGATTGAAGGGCTTGGTGACAAGGAAAGTCGGTTCGGGGCGCTCGCCGGTCAGAAGCCTTTCCGGGAAAGCGGTGATGAAGATCACCGGCACGCTCGATGTCTTGAGGATGTCGTTGACCGCGTCGATGCCGGAACTGCCGTCGGCAAGCTGGATGTCGGCCAGCACCATGCTCGGCTTGGTCTTGTTGTAGAGCGCCACGGCCTCGGCATGCGTGCGGGCAATACCGGTGACGCGATGGCCGAGGCTTTCGACCATTTGCTCGATATCCATGGCGATCAGCGGTTCGTCCTCGATGATCATGATATCGGTTGCGACCTGACGGGAAATCTCCTGCGAGGCCATGTCGAGCAGCCGCATCACATCCTGTTCGTCGAGTTCCAGGATTTCACCGATCTCGGCGACGCGGAAATTCTCGACGGAGGCGAGCAGGAAGGCCTGACGGGCGCCCGGTGAAACCTTCGAAAGGTTGAGCGTGGCGCGCTGTTCCCAGGCATAGGGCGATGTCGGCTCTGGAATCTGGACTGCGGTGGAACCAAACAATTGCGTAAACAGTTTGTAGAGTGCCACCCGGTCATTCGCCGTATCCGGGAAAATCGTGAGATCGGCGATGATGGCTTCAAGAACGGCGGCAACATAGGCGTCGCCCGAAGTCTGAGTGCCGGTAAGGGCGCGGGAATAGCGGCGCAGATAAGGAAGGTGCGGCGCAATTCGAGTGGAAAGTGTCATTCAGGGCTCCCGTATGCAGGCCGGTCTTGGTTTCAATGAGCGGTTAACGCCGCCTTGCTAAAAAAGTTCCGGAACCGCAGGAACTTTTTTTGTCACGCCGCATTATTCCAGCCGACGAAGAAAGGGCGTAGCGTTTTGACCCATGAAACAAGAAATGCCAGCGACATCGACAATCGAAGGCTCGGCTTCGATGGTTGAAATCGCGATTGATCCTATGCACGCCCCAACAGACAACCGGCGAGAAGACGAATTGATGACGACACGCAAGAAAGAAGCAGCCGATCAGCGTAAGCTGGAGCTGCGGGCAAGCGATATTCTGGACCCGAACAATCAGATCGGCGTCAAGCTGCGGTCGCTGTATGCATCCGCGCAGGAAGAGGCGATTCCCGATCGTTTTCTCGATCTTCTCGAAAAGCTTGACCATGCCGAAATGATGGCTTCTGCCAAGCTGGCCGAATAGGATCATCGGCATGGAAGAAAAAACGCAACCCAGCTTCAAGCGGGAACTGCTGGCGGCCCTCCCAAGTCTCCGTGCTTTCGCCATTTCGCTGATCGGGCGGCATGACCGCGCCGACGATCTTGTCCAGGATACCATCATGAAGGCCTGGGCCAAGCAGGATCATTTCGAGATGGGCACCAATATGAAGGCCTGGCTCTTTACCATCCTGCGCAACGAACTCTACAGCCAGATGCGCAAGAGCGGCCGTGAGGTCCAGGACAGCGACGGACTGTTCACGGAATCGATGGCAATGCATCCCTCGCAATACGGGGCGCTCGATCTGCAGGATTTCAAGAAGGCGCTCGACCAGCTGCCCCCGGACCAGCGCGAGGCGATCATCCTCGTCGGCGCCTCGGGTTTCTCCTACGAGGAAGCGGCCGAAATCTGCGGCTGCGCCGTCGGCACCATCAAGAGCCGCGTCAACCGCGCCCGCCAGCGGCTGCAGGAACTGCTGCAGATATCAGGCGAAGCCGATTTCGGCCCCGACGCCACTTCGGCGCCACTGACGTCGAAGGCGTTTGCATTTTGAGGAGTGATGATTGCGAGAGCCGGCTGCCTGTCGAGGCGCCGGCTTTTGCATCACCATTCGTGGCACTACCTCTCCACCCTCATTCCTGTGCTTGTCACAGGAATCCAGTGCGCCCAAGTCCTTGGGCGCGAAAGACTTTTTCGTGACGATTTGGTTCATTCACGGCGCGGACGCGCCGTGGCTGGATTCCTGTGACGAGCACAGGAATGAGGGAGGAGAGGTGGGGCTTCACCTCTTCCGGATCGGGGAGGCGGTCGGCGCAAGAAGATCAATCCTCCCGCTTCGTCCCCACCAGATTGGCCGCGACGATCGCCGCCAAGACGCCGGCCGTCAGCAGCGGCTGAGCGCGGACGAGGCCGAGGCCCACTGCCGCTAGAGATTCCAGTGCCGCGCGGCGTTCGCGGGCGCGGCGCTTCTCCTGGGCATTCATCACCGCCATCACCACCAGTGCAATGATGGCGATCAGCAGCGCGCAGGCGGCGAGGAAGAGAGCGGCGCCGACCGGGCCGTAGATGCCGGCGAGCCAGATGGCGCCGGCGGTGACGGCCAGCGCGTAAGCGGTGAGGAGAAAAAGTGCGGCAAGCGCGATGAAGATGCTATTGCGCCTGGCGCGCGCAACGGTCCGGTGCACGCTTGCGCCCGTCAGCAGGCTGAGGATCGACAGCATCGCGCTTCCTCAGCGGCGGGCGAGGAAGGCGATGGCGAGGCCGAAAACGGCTGCGGCGCCGATGGTTGCCAGCGGATGTTTGCGCACGGTTTCGCGCATTTCGGTCGTGCCGCGTTCATAGCCGTGCTGCAATTCGCGCAGCAGATCCTCGCTGCGGCCGAGCAATTCCTCATAGCCGGCGCCGGCCTGGCTGCGGATTTTCTCGCTTTGGTGACGCGAGCTCTTGCCGACGAGGCGCGTCAGTTCCGCGAGGTCGTCGCGCAGCGCCTCGATCTGCTCCTCGATGCCGGATTCCAGATTGTGGAAGGTGCCGTTGCGGCGGCTGCGGCCGGACTGGAAGATAGAATAGCTCATGGCTGTCTCCATTGGCTGGGGCGCGCGCAAGCCCGCCTATTTCGCACTGGGGTCACCACCGTCCGTTGCATAAGAGATATCGCCCGGCATTGACCCAGATCACTGCCGAAAACGTGCCGGGCGGTCAAAAGTTCCGCCGCACGCGGCGGTTAGCGCTCGGAAATGGCGCTGTGGGCGAGCACGAAGGGCGTGCCGTCGGCCGGCACCTGGTTGATCCGCAGCGCGCAGCCGAACACCGACAGCATCGTTTCATCCGTCAACACGTCACCGATGCTGCCGGCAGCGGCAAGGCGGCCGGATTTCATCAGCACGATGCGGTCGGCAAAGAGCGCCGTCAGGTTGAGATCATGCATGACGGCGATGACGCCGCCGCCGCGTTCGCAGAAATTGCGGGCAAGCGTCATGATCGTCAGCTGGTGGCTGATGTCGAGGCTCGAGACCGGCTCGTCGAGCAGCAGCCAGCAGGGTTTGCCGTCGACGACGGGCTCGGCGATCTGGCAGAGCACGCGGGCAAGCTGCACGCGCTGCTGCTCGCCGCCGGAGAGTTCCTGATAAAACCGGCCTTCGAAGCCGGTCAGGTCGACCGATGCAAGTGCTGCCGCCGCCATCTGCTCGGCCTTGTCGGGATTGAGGTTGATGCCCGATGTCAGGCCCATGCGGACGATCTCGCGCACGGTGAACGGAAAGGAGATGGTGCTTGCCTGCGGCAGCACGCCACGAAGGGCGGCAAGGCGCCAGGGCTTCAGCTCTTTCACCTCGTCGCCGCCGATGCGCACCGAGCCGCCATAGGCAAGCTCGCCCGATATGGCTTTCATCGTCGTCGTCTTGCCGGAGCCGTTCGGCCCGGCAATCGCCGTCAGCTCGCCTGATTTTGCCGTGAAGGCGACGTCGTTGATGATCGATTTGCCGGAAAGGCGTACGGAGAGGCCGGACACTTCGATCATCTGCACGTCGCTCACAAAGTCACTCACAGGGCAAGGCGCGAACGCTGCCTCAGCAGAATCCACAGGAAGAACGGCCCGCCGACCGCCGCGGTGATGATACCGATCGGCAGCTCGGCCGGGGCGACCAGGGTGCGGGCGAGCACGTCGGCGAAAATCAGCAGAGAGCCGCCGAGAAGAGCTGCGGCCGGCAGCAGGAAACGATGGTCCGGGCCGATCGCCATGCGCAGGATATGCGGCACGACGATGCCGACGAAACCAATGCCGCCGCTGGCGGCGACGGATGCGCCGGTCGCCGCGGCGACGCCTGTTATCGCGACATTCTTCAGCCGCTGCACCGGCACGCCCATATGAAAGGCGGCGGCCTCGCCAAGCGTGATGGCATTGAGGCCGCGCGCCATGAAGGGCAGGGCGGTGAAGGACAGGAGAATGATCGGGCTGGCGGCGGCGATCTTCGTCCATGTGGCGCCGGCCAGCGAGCCCATGC
>NZ_CP020947.1:0-60000 GCF_000172795.2 Rhizobium sp. CIAT894 | reverse complement strand
CACTGCTTGGCCAGCTCGGCGCGCTCGACAAGGATGGAGCGTTGACGGCACGCGGCAAGGTGATGCGCGATCTGGCGCTGCCGCCGCGGCTTGCCGCCATGGTCGTCTCGGCGGGAGAAGCCGGCTACGCCAGGGACGCGGCGATGATATCAGTGCTTCTCACCGAACAGGGGCTTGGCGGAACGAGCGTCGATATCGAGGACCGGCTGCGGCGCTTCAAGGCCGAGCGCGGCGAAAGAGCCGATGCCTCGCGGCGACTGGCGGGGCGGCTGGCGAGCGGTCTCGACACGGTTGCCGCAACGGCGCCGGCGCTTGCCGGCCAGTTGCTGCTGCATGCATTCCCGGATCGAATCGCGCTGCAGCGCGGCGGGCGCGGCCGATTCGTCATGGCGAACGGGCGCGGCGCGGAACTGCCGGAAACCGAGAGGCTGGCCGGCAGCCAGATGCTTGTCATTGCCGATCTCACCGGACGGGCGGCGCAGGCCCGGGTTCTGGCGGCGGCCGAGGTGACGCGCGGCGATATCGAAACCGAACTGCCCGGCGAGATCAAAAGCGGCGATCAGATCTTCTTCGACCGGCAAAGCCGGCAAGTCAGGGCGCGGCGGGCAACCCGGCTCGGCGCGATCGTCTTCGACGAGACGCCTTTGCCGCGACCTTCCGGGGCCGCGGTCACTGAAGCGCTGGTAGAGGGCGTACGCGAACTGGGGCTCGATCAGCTTGCCTTCTCGAAGGAGGCCGTGCAACTTCGCGAGCGGATCGGGTTTCTTCACCGAACGATCGGCGACCCCTGGCCCGATGTCGGCGACGATGCGCTGCTTTCCCGGCTGGACGACTGGTTCGCACCCTTCCAGGCCGAGGCGCGCGGCCTTTCGGAGATTTCCGCGGGCGGGCTTTCCAACGGGCTGATGTCGTTGGTGCCGCACGAGTTGCAACGCGACCTTAGCCGGCTTGCCCCGACCCATTTCGAAGCGCCGACCGGCCAAAGGCATCCGATCCAATATGAGGGCGAGGAGCCGGTGCTGACGATCCGCGTACAGGAGCTGTTCGGGTTGAAGCAGCACCCGGCGATCGCCGGAGGCCGCCTGCCGCTGCTGCTCGAACTCACCTCGCCGGCGCATCGGCCTATCCAGACGACACGCGACCTGCCGGGCTTCTGGGCCGGCTCGTGGAGGGACGTGCGCGCCGATATGCGCGGCCGCTACCCCCGGCATCCCTGGCCGGAGCGGCCGGAAGAGGCGTTGCCGACGACACGGGCGAAGCCGCGTGATACATGAGAGCCATTCAGGGAGCCTCCCGGCATGATCGACAAGACGGAAAGCCATACGCGCGAGGACCGGCACAATAGCCGCAGGCTGCGCCTGCAGACGCTGGTGCGGCTGCGCTGGCTTGCCGTCGGCGGGCAGGCGCTGACAGTATTCATCGTCGCCTTCTGGCTGAAATTTCCCTTGCCTCTGATTGCCAGCTCATCGCTGATCGCTGCCCTTGCCTGGGTAAATTTCTACCTGACGATCCGCTATCCGCCGACTCACCGGCTGGAGCCGCCGGCCGCCTTTGCGCTGCTTGGCTTCGATCTTCTGCAGCTCTGCGCGCTGCTCTTCATCACCGGCGGCCTTGCCAATCCGTTCGCAGCGCTTGTCTGCGTGCCGGTTATCATTTCCTTTGCTTCGCAGCCGATCCGCTACAGCACGGCGTTGATCGGCTTTGCGATGGTCTGCATCACGGTGCTTGCCTTTTCGCCCTTTCCGCTGCCGTGGTTCGACGGCGTCGAGATCAACGTCCACAATGTCATGCAGTTCGGTGTCTGGTGCTCGATCGCCTCGACGATGGCCTTCGCCGCCTTCTACGCCTATCGGGTGTCGATGGAGGCGAGCCAGCTTGCCGATGCGCTGGCAGCGACCGAACTGGTGCTGCAGCGGGAAAAACATCTTTCGCAGCTCGACGGACTGGCGGCCGCAGCCGCACACGAGCTCGGCACGCCGCTCGCGACGATCAGCGTCGTCGCCAAGGAAATGGAGCGAGAACTCAAAGACGACGATCGTTTCCGCGAGGACGTGATGCTGCTGCGCAGCCAGAGCGAACGCTGCCGTGACATCCTGCGGCGGCTGACGACGCTCTCCTCCGAAGGCGAGGCACATATGCGCCGCCTGCCGCTTTCCTCGATGATCGAGGAGATCGTGGCACCACACCGGGAATTCGGCATCACGCTGGAGCTGATCGAAAAGAGCCCGCGCAAGGACGAGCCGGTGACCGACCGCAACGCCGGCATCATGTACGGGCTTGGCAATCTGATCGAAAACGCCGTCGATTATGCGCGGGAGAGAGTGATCGTCACCGTCGAGCATGATCACGATAAAGTGCTGATCGTCATCGAGGACGACGGCAACGGCTATGCTCCCGACATTCTGACCCGGATCGGCGAGCCTTATGTGACCAAAAGGCAGAAGGAGGATACGGCCGGCGGCCTCGGTCTCGGGCTTTTCATCGCCAAGACGCTGCTGGAGCGCTCCGGGGCATCGCTGATCTTCGAGAATCGCGACCCGGACAGTGCGGGCGCACGGATCCGAATCGAATGGCCGCGCATGCTGATCGACGCAAATTCGACAAAATGACTTTGTCGGCATAAACAGAATAGAGCGGTTGACACAGATCGGGCGTTGAGCCGCCGGGACCGAGACGATGACAGAACAGAATCATGAAAATTTCGCGGCGTCTGATGAAGACCATATCGGCCCTGACGCCAGCCTGCTGATCGTCGACGACGACGGACCGTTCCTGCGCCGCCTCGCCCGGGCGATGGAGACGCGCGGCTTCCAGGTCGAGACGGCCGAATCAGTGGCGGAAGGCGTCGCGAAATCGAAAGGCCGCCCGCCGAAATACGCGGTGGTCGATCTTCGGCTCGGCGATGGCAACGGGCTCGACGTCATCGAAGCCATCCGCCAGAAGCGCGACGACACCAGGATCATCGTGCTGACCGGCTACGGCAATATCGCAACGGCGGTGACGGCCGTGAAACTCGGCGCCGTCGATTACCTGGCAAAGCCCGCGGATGCCGACGACGTGTTTTCGGCGTTGACGCAGCGGGCCGGCGAAAAGGCGGAGCTTCCCGAGAACCCGATGTCGGCTGACCGGGTGCGCTGGGAGCACATTCAGCGGGTCTATGAAATGTGCGAGCGCAATGTTTCGGAAACGGCGCGCCGGCTCAACATGCACCGGCGGACGCTGCAGCGCATCCTTGCCAAACGCGCGCCGAAATAGAACCGCTCCAACTTTTTTGTTTTTACGCAATTCCCGGCAAAAGCGCCTCACGCTTTGCTTGGGAAAACGGCTTCGCACTTTTCCTGGAATTGCTCTAGACATCATCCACGGTAAACGGCTTTCCGCTTGCCCATTCGGCCATCATCAGCCGTTGCGCGGCGGCGCGAGAGAAATTGAGCGTGACGGATTTGCGTGTGGCGGGCGCCATGCGGTGTTCCGGCGCCTCGCGAATCATGTGGGCGCCATAACCGTCCGACAGGAAGAGCCCGCACTCCTCGGGAAAGATGTCGAGCGGCACATCCTTGTGGGTCGCGAAGAACAGGCGGTCGCAATGCAGCCTGTATTCCGGCCATTTGCGATCCACCCGGAAATCCTCGATCGACGTCTTGATTTCGATGATCCAGACCTCGCCCTTTTCCGAAAGCGTGATCAAATCGGCACGGCGGCCGCTGGCCAGCGGCAGTTCAGGCAGCACGGCATGGCGCATTTCATGCAGTAAAATCTGCGTTCCCCGCCGCACCATCATGGCCCGATCCGATTGCCGGCCGTCGATTAACGGATTGTTATTGTAAACGCTCAAAATCGTCATGGATAACCATCGCAGGGGCTAGCGTGTTGTTGCAAAAAAACCATGCGCTTCTAATTTGCGCCGCAGACGGATTTGTCGCGCCGCAGTAGCCTTGCAAAGCGCAAGTTAATCGAAAATAAACCATAATCAACGATGGTCGAAAGACTGTTTCTCCCTGCCCCAAAACTTCAAGAGTCATCTATGCGCATCCGCAATGCATTCCCTGTATTTGGCCTGCTGACAACGCTAGCACTGGCCGGCTGCTCCACCAGTTCCGATAGCGCATCCGTCGACGACAAGGGCGCAGGCCCAACGGTACAGACAGCTCAAATCTTCAACGACGCCTATGGCGTGACGAAGGATGCCGGATACTCTCTGCCGGCGATCCCGATCGACAGGGTCAAGCCGCAGTTCCGCCGCCAGGTTGTCAGCTACCAGACCACGGAGCGTCCCGGCACGATCATCGTCAATACACGCGAGCGCTTCCTCTATTATATCCTCGCCAACGGCAAGGCGATGCGCTACGGCATCGGCGTCGGCAAGCAGGGCTTCGCATGGGCCGGCACCGCCTACGTCGCCTGGAAGCAGGAATGGCCGACCTGGCACCCGCCGAAGGAAATGGCTGAACGCCGCCCTGACGTCGCCAAATATGTTGAAGACGGCATGGGTCCCGGTCTCACCAATCCGCTCGGCGCACGCGCCATGTATCTCTTCAACGAGGACGGCAAGGACACGCTGTTCCGCCTGCACGGCACGCCGGAATGGGCCTCGATCGGCACCGCTGCTTCCTCGGGATGCATTCGCCTGATGAACCAGGACGTCATCGACCTCTACAGCCGCGTCCGTCCCGGCAAGGGCACGTCCAAGGTCATCGTCATCCAGTAAGGTAGAGACCGAATTCGATATAAAAAAGGCCGCCGGAACATCGTTTCGGCGGCCTTTTATATTTCAACCGGCCTGCGCCTTGAGCTCAAGGCGGCGACGGTGAAGCACCGGCTCGGTATAGCCGCTCGGCTGCTCCCTGCCCTTCAAGACGAGATCGAGGGCGGCCTGAAAGGCGATCGAGCCGTCGAAATTGCCGGCCATCGGCCGATAGGCGGGGTCCTGCTCGTTCTGCCGGTCGACGATGGCGGCCATGCGCTTCATCGTTTCGACGATCTGCGCCTCGGTGACGACCGCGTGATGCAGCCAGTTGGCCATGTGCTGGGCCGAAATGCGCAATGTGGCGCGGTCTTCCATCAGCCCGACATTGTTGATGTCAGGCACTTTCGAGCAACCGACACCCTGATCGACCCAGCGCACGACGTAGCCGAGGATACCCTGGGCATTGTTGTCGAGTTCGCGCTGGATTTCCTCCGCTGTCCAGTTCGGCCGCACCGCAACCGGTACGGAGAGGATGTCGGACAGCTTGGCACGGGCCCGGTCCTTCAGTCCCTGCTGAACCCGGGCGACATTGACCCGGTGATAATGGGTGGCGTGCAGGGTGGCCGCCGTCGGCGACGGAACCCAGGCGGTGTTGGCGCCGGCCTTCGGGTGGGCGATCTTCTGTTCCAGCATCGCCGCCATCAGATCCGGCATCGCCCACATGCCCTTGCCGATCTGGGCATGGCCGGAAAGGCCGCATTCAAGGCCGATGTCGACGTTCCAATTCTCATAAGCCGAAATCCAGGCTGCCTGGCGCATGTCGCCCTTGCGGATCATCGGGCCTGCTTCCATCGAGGTGTGGATCTCGTCGCCGGTGCGATCGAGGAAGCCGGTGTTGATGAAGACGACGCGCTCGCGGGCAGCACGAATGCACTCCTTGAGGTTGACCGTCGTGCGGCGCTCCTCGTCCATGATGCCCATCTTGATGGTGTTGCGCGGCAGCCCAAGCGCATCTTCGACCCGCGAGAAGATCTCGACGGCGAAAGCGACTTCCTCGGGCCCATGCATCTTCGGCTTGACCACATACATGGAGCCGGCGCGGGAATTCTTGTTCCGGCCGGCCGGGCCGATATCGTAAAGGGCAATCAGGCCGGTGATGACGGCATCCATGATGCCTTCGGGCACTTCGTTCCCATCCCTGTCGAGGATCGCCGGATTGGTCATGAGGTGGCCGACATTGCGCACCAGCATCAGCGAGCGGCGATGCAGTTCGAAGGCGGCGCCGTTCGGGCCGATATAGTCCAGATCCGGGTTGAGCCTGCGGACGAAACTCGTTCCACCCTTTGCCACTTCTTCCTGCAGGTCGCCCTTCATCAGGCCGAGCCAGTTGCGATAGACGGTGACCTTGTCCTCGGCATCGACGGCGGCGATCGAATCTTCGCAGTCCATGATGGTGGTGATCGCCGATTCCAGCCAGACATCGGAAATGTGAGCCGGATCGGATTTGCCGATCGCCGTGGTCGCATCGATGACGATTTCGATATGGATGCCGTTGTTCCTCAGGAGAATGTGCGTCGGGGCGGCAGCATCGCCGCGATAGCCGGCAAAGTGCCCCCCATCCTTCAGCATTGCCTGCTCTCCATCGACCGATCTGATGGCGAGCGCTCCATCCTTGACGACCAGACTGCCGACGTCCTTCCAACTGTTATCCTGCAGCGGCGTCGCCATATCGAGGAAATCGCGCACCCAGGCGATCACCTTCTCGCCGCGCTTCGGATTGTAACCCTTGCCCTTTTCAGCGCCGTCGCTTTCGGAAATGGCGTCGGTGCCATAGAGCGCATCATAGAGCGAGCCCCAGCGGGCATTGGCGGCATTGAGCGCATAGCGGGCGTTCATGACCGGAACGACCAGCTGCGGGCCGGCGATCGAGGCGATCTCGGGATCGACATTCTGGGTCGAAACCTGGAAGTCCGATCCCTCCGGCAGGAGATAGCCGATCCCGCGCAGGAAGGATTGGTAATCATCCATATCAGTCGGAGCGCCGTGCTGGCGATACCAGTCGTCGATCTTGAACTGCAGCTCGTCGCGTTTTTTCAACAGCGCCCGATTCTTGGGCGCGAGATCATGAACGATCGCCGAAAAATCGGCAAAGAACTTGTCCGCATCGACCGCCAGCCCCGACAGCACCTCCCGGGTCAGGAAATCATGGAGGACGGTTTCGATGGCAAGACCGTTCTTATCAACGCGGCTCATGCGGCATTCTCCCTGGCAACGACTTTGAATGCTGCCACTTTGCCTGGCTTTCATTCACAGTCAATTCCGCAATAATTCGAAAGATTTATGCCGCTCGGGAAACTATGCGCGGCGTCACGCGCATCGGCAGCCCGTTCTGCGGCTGCGTCGTCAGCTTCTGCACCGGCCAGGGATGGGTCGTTTCCGTCTGGTCGAAGCGAAACCGGTGCATCATGACCGCCAGTGCGATTACCGCCTCCTGCAGCGCGAAGGTCGCGCCGATGCAGACGCGCGGGCCGGCGCCGAACGGCAGGAACTGGAAACGGCCGATACTGCCGCGATTTTCCGGCAGGAACCGTTCCGGCATATAGGCGCGCGGCTTTTCCCAGTAGAGTTCGTGACGATGCAGGGTCCAGGGCATGATGAGCACGGTGATATCGGCCGGTATTTCGACCTTCTCGCCCTTCGCATTCGTCCAGACGTCATCGGCGATTGCGGCGCGATTGATCGAAGGGGCAGGCGGATAAAGCCTGAGAGCCTCTTCAAAGGCTGCCCGGGTCACCGGCATCAGATCCAGCCATTCCACCGGCTCGGCGCCGGTTGCGAGAGCAGCGTCGATTTCCGTTTCCATCGCCTCGCGGATATGCGGGCTGTTGGCCACACAATAGAGCGTCCAGGCCAGTGCACGCGCGGTCGTCTCGTGTCCAGCGCCGATGAAGGTCAGGATATTGTCCTCGATCTCCTCCTTGGTGAGTCCGTCGGGGCCGGCCTGCTCCAGAAGCAGCGTCAGAAAATCGTCCGGTGCGGCGGCGCGGTCGGCCTTCATCTTCGCCAGACGCATATCCATGGTGTCGCGCACGATCGCCCTGAATTTCTCCAGCACCTTCTGGCCGCCGATGCGGGTGAGGCGCGGCACCCAGGAGGGCGCACGCAGCAGATCCATCGGGTCGACGCGGCCCATGCGGTGGAGAAGCTGGTTGACATCGTCGGCAAAATGGCCGCTCGAGGAAACGATTTCGCCGGAGAAAAGCGTTTCGGCAAGAATCGCAAAGGTAAGGTCGGTCATATCACTGGCGATATCGAAGACCCGGCCCGCCGAACCGGCACCCTCATATTTGCCGACATAATTTTCCGATTGCCGCAGCATCTGGCCGGCGAAACCTTTGGCGTGGCGCGGCGTGAAAACGGGGGCGACCGCCTTTCGCGACCGTTTCCAGACCTGGCCCTCCGCCGTCAGCAGGCCGTCGCGCAGGATCGGCCGCAAGACCAACTGGCGTATGTCGGACATGCGGTAATTGCTGGCATTATCGACCAGCACATGCTTGATCAGGCCGGGATCGTTGACGATCAGGGTATGTTGACCGAAGAAGCTCGTCTTGATCCAAGGCAGCGTGTAGGACGGTTCGCCCCAGAGCTCGAGCGGATTGCGCAAGATGATGCGGATGATATCAAGCCGGCTCGGCGGCACGGTGCGCGGCAGCGGTGCCGGCGGAACGAAGGGATCAGGACGCATGTCCATCGTCAAAGCCTTTCGGGGAAGATCGGTGCCCTCCCGTCAGGCCTGAAGCTAGAGCAGGCCCTTGAGTTCGTCCAGCTTGTCGTTGATCAGCCAGCCGTAATAATTCTCTTCGGGCCAAACGGTCGCACCGGAAGAGCGGTTTTTCGCCGCGAGTGCCGCGGCACGCTGGCGGGAATTGCCGACATTGTACAGCGTCGCCGTCAGGCCGGGATTGCCCGAGATGTCCATGCCGGCGATCTCCTTGTAATCGTCGATCGACCGGCGGATCGAGGCCGCGACGAAGGCGAGCGAGATATCGGGATCCATGATCGCCTTATAGACGTCGCCGGCATTCTTCTCGTTCAGCTTCGGATAACCCGAGACCCGGCTGACGAGATCGGAGAGCATCAGTGCCGTTAGCGGATTGACCTGGCCGAGGCCGAAGGTCTGGCCGGCATAGAAGGGCTGGAAGAAGACCGCGCTGAAGCGGTTGTTGGGGAAGCTCTCGCCGCCCACCGTCTTGCCGCGGAAATCGCTTTCCCAGACATCTTCGCGGCAGGTCCAAAGGGTGTAGGAATCACTCTTGCCCTTGCACTGCGCAAATTGCGGCCGCGCCACGAAATCATCGACGTTTTCGCCGTCATAGGCGAACCGGAAGCTTTCCCCGGCATAGGATGCGGCCTTGACATAATAGGACTGCAGCCGGTCGTAGGCGTCGACATTATAGGTGTGTTCGCCGACGATCGCGCCGACGACATGGATCGGATTGATACCGTAAGCGCTGGAAACCTTACGGATCTTGCCCATCAGCTCGCGATCGGTCGCCAGAAGCTCATGGACCTTTTCATATTTCAGATCGAAACTGCTCTTGGTTCCCTTGGTGCGCCGGACGGACGCGCCCGGAATATCGGGCTGCTCGGCATGACGGTTGCCCGCCGGCACCGTCTGCATGGCGAAGGCAGGCGCCGAATTCACCAGGGCAGCGGCAATCAAAAGGCTTGTCAAAAGGCGTCGCACGATCCGCTATCCCCGTTCCATCGTCCTGCTTGCGATGCGGCTGACTGGACCAGAATCTTGGCCGAATAAAGCCGGAGCGGAAAACAAAACGGGCCTTCACTAAAAAGTAAAAGGCCCGCTGTCGAGAGTGGAGTTGGTCACAATCCGGCATTCACATCGGGAAAGACATGAACCGGTGCGCCGATATCACAATATGAAGCGCGACAGATCCGTATTCTGCGCGAGATCGCCGACATGCTCGCGCACATAGGCGGCATCGATGGTGATCGCCGTGCCGCCGCGATCCGGCGCGTTGTAGGAAATGTCGTCGAGAACCCGCTCCATCACCGTCTGCAGACGGCGGGCGCCGATGTTCTCCACGGAGGAGTTCAAGTGCACGGCGACATCGGCCAGCGCATCGATCGCGTCGTCGGTGAATTCGAGGCTCAGGCGTTCGGTTTCCATCAGCGCGCGATACTGGCGGATGAGGCTTGCTTCCGTCTCGGTCAGGATCCGGCGGAAATCCTCCTTATTCAGCGCACGCAATTCGACACGGATCGGCAGGCGGCCCTGCAGCTCCGGCAGAAGATCGGAGGGTTTGGAGACATGGAAGGCGCCCGACGCGATGAACAGGATATGGTCGGTCTTCACAGGCCCGTATTTGGTCGAGACCGTCGTGCCTTCGACGAGCGGCAGGAGATCGCGCTGCACACCTTCGCGCGAAACGCCGGCGCCCATGCCGCCGTCGCGGGCGGCGATCTTGTCGATTTCGTCGAGGAAGACGATACCGTCATTCTCAGTGGAGCGAACGGCCTCGCGCTGGATCACTTCATTGTCGATCAGCTTGTCAGATTCATCGCGGATCAGGTCAGTGTAGGAGGCTTTGACCGTGGTGCGGACCTTCTTGGTGCGTCCGCCCATCGCCTTGCCGAACATTTCCGACAGATTGAGCACGCCGATATTGGCGCCCGGCATGCCGGGGATTTCGAAGCCTCCCATGCCGGAACCGGCATCGACCACCTCGATATCGATTTCCTTGTCGTCGAGTTCGCCGTCCCTCAGCTTCTTGCGGAAGCTTTCGCGGGTGGCGGGCGACGCGGTGGTGCCGACCAGCGCATCGAGAACACGCTCCTCGGCACTGACATGCGCCTTGGCCTGGACCTCGGCCCGCTTCTTCTCCCGCACCAGGCCGATGCCGACCTCGACCAGATCGCGGATGATCTGCTCGACATCGCGGCCGACATAGCCGACTTCGGTGAATTTGGTGGCTTCGACCTTGATGAAGGGCGCGCCGGCGAGTTTTGCCAGGCGACGGGAGATCTCGGTCTTGCCGACACCGGTCGGGCCGATCATCAGGATGTTTTTCGGCATGACTTCATCGCGCAGGCTGGGATCCAGCTGCTGCCGGCGCCAGCGGTTGCGCAGCGCGATCGCGACGGCGCGTTTGGCATCATGCTGGCCGATAATATAGCGGTCGAGTTCGGAAACGATCTCGCGGGGGGAAAAAGTCGTCATTGCGTATCATTCTCCTGGCGGTCCGGAGCCATCAGCGCCCGGCCGTAATTCGTCATTGTTTGCCGCGGCAGGTCAGCCGCGGCGGCGGCCGGAAGGCAAGGATTCAGCCTTCGACCTCAAGCGACTCCACCACGATATTATGGTTGGTGTAGACGCAGATGTCGGCGGCGATATCGAGGGCGCGGCGCGCAATCTCTTCGGCCGATTTATCGGTATCCATCAGCGCGCGGGCGGCGGCGAAGGCAAAATTGCCGCCCGAACCGATCGCCGTCGTGCCATGCTCGGGCTCCAGGACGTCGCCATTGCCGGTGATCGCCAGCGTGATCGACTTGTCGGCGACGAGCATCATGGCTTCAAGATTACGCAGGTATTTGTCGGTGCGCCAGTCCTTGGCGAGCTCGACGGCGGCGCGCATCAGCTGGCCGGGATATTGCTCCAGCTTCTTTTCAAGCCTTTCGAGCAGCGTAAAGGCATCGGCGGTGGCACCGGCAAAACCGGCGATAACCTCGCCCTTGCCGATACGGCGCACCTTGCGGGCATTGCCCTTCATGACGGTCTGGCCGAGGCTCACCTGGCCGTCGCCCGCCATCACCACCTTGCCGCCTTTTCGAACTGTAATGATCGTTGTCATCAAACACCTGTCTGCCCTTGACGCGGGCTACTCCACCAGGCCGCACACCGGCCTTGTTAAGCCCTATGTAAGGGGGCCGGCGCCGTTTGCAAATGGGCCGGCTTTTCTCTCGCCCGGCTTCTGGATATTTGCCGATGCGCCTGATAAGGAACGGCCTTATTCCGATGGAGGGCCAGATGGCCGAGACCGCAGCAAGCCGCACGGGCAGCGTTTCCCGCAAGACCAACGAGACCTCGATTTCCGTTTCCGTCAATCTCGACGGCACCGGCAAATCGAAGATTTCGACGGGTGTCGGCTTCTTCGACCATATGCTCGACCAGCTTTCGCGGCATTCCCTCATCGACATGGAAATCGACGCCAAGGGAGACCTGCATATCGACGACCACCACACGGTCGAGGATACGGGCATCGCCATCGGTCAGGCGATTTCCAAGGCGCTCGGCGACCGGCGCGGCATCACCCGCTACGCCTCGATCGATCTCGCCATGGACGAGACGATGACCAAGGCCGCGGTCGATCTTTCCGGCCGGCCGTTCCTGGTCTGGAACGTCGCTTTCAGCGCGCCGAAGATCGGCACGTTCGACACCGAGCTCGTTCGCGAATTCTTCCAGGCGCTCGCTCAGAATGCCGGCATCACCTTGCATATTCTCAACCATTATGGCGCTAATAACCACCATATTGCCGAGACATGCTTCAAGGCCGTTGCCCGCGCATTGCGCACGGCGACAGAGATCGATCCGAGACAGGCGGGCCGTGTTCCTTCGACCAAGGGCACGCTCGTCTGAGCCTCTCAAGGGAGCGGCGACCATGACATCAAGCTATATCTTCCTGACACCGCCCGGCGGCACGAGCGCCACGATCGACCAGACGCGGACCATCCGCGACGGCTTCACGCTGCTCGGCTTCCTCTTCCCCTGGCCATGGCTGCTGGCACATCGGCTTTGGCCGCATGCGGCCGCAGCCTTTGTGCTGCAGGGCATCGGTGGTGCGCTGATGGAGGAGCCGGGTCTGGGGCTGGCTGGAGCGGCCATTATGCTGGGCGTGAATGTGCTGATCGGTCTGGAAGGCCAGAATTTCCGCATCCGCAGCCTCGCCGCCAAGGGCTGGAACGAAGACGCACTGATTGCAGCCGATAGGCTCGATATTGCCGAGCAGGTCTATTTTGCGGACAAGCCGGCCCCTTCGGGGAGCGACGACGCCGTCACACCGGATTGGCAAAACAAGGCCGGTGCAAACGGCCCGCATGGCCATGCCACATCGCTTGGCCTCTTTGGTTTTGATGGAGGACGCTGACGATGCGCGTCGCGATTATCGACTATGGTTCCGGCAACCTGCGCTCGGCGACCAAGGCTTTCGAGCGTGCCGCTCGCGAGGCAGGCATCGATGCGCATATCGATCTCACCGACAGGGCAGAGGATGTTGCCGCGGCCGATCGTATCGTGCTTCCCGGCGTCGGCGCCTATGCCGATTGCCGGCGCGGCCTTGATGCCGTGCCCGGGATGGCCGAAGTGCTGATCGAGGCGGTCGAGAAGAAGGCGCGGCCCTTCCTCGGCATCTGCGTCGGCATGCAGCTGATGTCCTCGCGCGGACTGGAAAAGACCGTCACCCACGGCTTCGGCTGGATTCCCGGCGACGTCGTCGAGATGACCCCCGGTGATCCGGCGCTGAAGATCCCGCAGATCGGCTGGAACACGCTCGATCTGAAGCGCGAGCATCCGCTCTTCGACGGCATTGCGGCGGGTTCCGAGGGGCTGCATGCCTATTTCGTCCATTCCTATCATCTTGCCGCCGAAAATGCCGAGGATGTCATCGCCACCGTCGACTATGGCGGCCCGATGACCGCTTTCGTCGGGCGCGACAACATGGTCGGGGCACAATTTCATCCGGAAAAGAGCCAGAAGCTCGGCCTGGCGCTGATCGCCAATTTCCTGCGCTGGAACCCGTAATACCGCCGCCTTATTTCCCCTTTATGGAAACGGCGGAACAGGAGTGCGCTCGATGCCGGCGTCGCGGAAATCAGGCAAGGTGTTCTATACGCTGAGACCCTCCAGAGAAGGCCTGCCTCCCTTCTCCGACATCCGGCTTGCCGACGGAACGATCATCCGCCGTGTCGATGAGACTGTTCACAAAAGAGCGCTTTCCAATGCAGCCAAGGCGTTGAAAGAAAGGCTGGACCGATGATCCATGAATTCCTTGCCGGCAACGAGAATTCGCAGCTGCGCGCCAACGGCATCAGCGCCGGCGACATCACCGAAGCCGTGCTGGAATTCTATATCGAGGGCGAAGACGATCTGATCGGCCTGCTTGCCTACGCGCTTTACGAACGGCAGAAGCGCGATTTCGTCCTCAGCTATCGCAAGCGCAATGCCGGCCGTTCTCCCAATGAAGCGGAGCTTGCTGCCGTCGCCAGCAATTATCTCTCGACCGACCTGCGCAATACGCTGCGCGACCGCGCCTCGCAGATCCTGTCGAGTTATGCCGAGACCTATGTCGAGGCGATGGAGCCGGAGATCCGGCTGGCCGCCGTCAACAGCCAGGCGCTGCGCGAGGTGCGCGACATCCAGAAATCAATGAGGAAGCGCCTCGGTTTCTGGCGTCAGGTCCGTGCCGGTTTGACCGTCACCCTGCTCCTTCTTCTGCTTTTCGGCGCGGCCACCATTGCCGCTGTCTTTTTCCACTCGGATATCGTAGATGCGTGGAATGCGCTGATGGTATCGACCACTTTACGGACGTAGACGACATGATCCTTTTTCCCGCGATCGATCTGAAGGGCGGCCAATGCGTCCGCCTCAAGCTCGGCGACATGCAGCAGGCGACGGTCTACAACACCGATCCGGCCGCCCAGGCGAAATCCTTCGAGGACCAGGGTTTCGAATGGCTGCATGTGGTCGATCTCGACGGCGCCTTTGCGGGACATTCAGCCAATGGCGACGCCGTCGAAGCGATCCTGAAAGCAACGAAAAATCCGGTGCAGCTCGGCGGCGGCATCCGCACGCTCGATCATATCGAAGCCTGGCTGTCGCGCGGGCTGCGGCGGGTCATTCTCGGCACCGTGGCAGTCAGAAATCCCGAACTGGTCATCGAGGCCTGCAGGAAGTTTCCAGGCCACGTCGCCGTCGGCATCGATGCCAAGGGCGGCAAGGTGGCCGTCGAGGGCTGGGCGGAGGCTTCCGAACTCGGCATCATCGAGCTTGCCCGCAAATTCGAGGGTGCCGGCGTTGCCGCGATCATCTACACCGATATCGACCGCGACGGCATTCTGACCGGCATCAACTGGAGCTCGACGCTGGAGCTTGCCGACGCCGTTTCGATTCCCGTCATTGCCTCGGGCGGCCTTGCCTCGATCGACGACATCAAACGGATGCTGCAGCCCGACGCGCAGAAGCTGGAAGGGGCGATCTCCGGCCGGGCGCTTTACGACGGCCGCATCGACCCGGCCGAAGCGCTGGCGCTGATTAAGGCCAGCAGGGCAAAGGAGACCGCGTAAATGACCCTCAAGGCTCGTGTCATCCCCTGCCTCGACGTCAAGGACGGCCGTGTCGTCAAGGGCGTCAACTTCCTCAATCTCGTCGATGCCGGCGATCCCGTCGAGGCGGCGAAGGCCTATGATGCGGCCGGCGCCGACGAGCTCTGCTTCCTCGACATCACCGCTTCCTCGGACAATCGCGAGACGATCTTCGATGTCGTATCGCGCACGGCCGACCAATGCTTCATGCCGCTGACCGTCGGCGGCGGGGTACGCACCATCGCCGATATCCGCAAGCTCCTGCTATGCGGCGCCGACAAGGTCTCGATCAACTCGGCAGCCGTCAGCAATCCCGACTTCGTTGCCGAGGCGGCCGACAAGTTCGGCGACCAGTGCATCGTCGTCTCGATCGACGCCAAGCGCCGGCGTAGCCAAGCGGTCGGCGGCGACAATCTCAGCGCCTGGGAAATCTATACGCATGGCGGCCGCAACGCGACCGGCATCGATGCCGTCGAATTCGCCCAGAAGATGGTGGCGCGCGGCGCCGGCGAGCTGCTGGTGACCTCGATGGACCGCGACGGCACCAAGGTCGGCTACGATCTGGAATTGACGCGGGCGATTGCCGACGCGGTGCGCGTGCCCGTCATCGCGTCGGGCGGCGTCGGCGACCTCGACGATCTCGTCGCCGGGGTGAAAGAGGGCCATGCCAATGCCGTGCTTGCCGCCTCGATCTTCCACTTCGGCACCTATACCGTCGGCGAGGCGAAACACTATATGTCGAAGTGCGGCATCGACATGCGTCTCGACTGAACCTTGAAAGCGGACCTATGAGCGGATTTTCCCTTGTCGATCTCGAAAGCATCGTCGCGGAGCGGTCGAAAACCTCGCCCGAGCAATCCTGGACGGCGAAGCTTGTCGCCGCCGGCCAGCCGAAAGCGGCAAAGAAGCTCGGCGAAGAAGCGATCGAAGCCGTGATGGCGGCGGTGACCGGCGACCGCGACAATCTGACTTATGAAGCCGCCGATCTGCTCTATCACCTATTGGTCGTATTGAAGATTGCTGAAATACCGTTAGAGAATGTCATGGCCGAACTCGAGCGCAGAACCGCGCAGTCCGGCCTCAAGGAAAAGGCCAACCGGCAGAGTTCATGAGTATCGCGACTGAGATTATCGGGGTGCCGGAAACGTTGGATCACTTCCAGTCGGAATCCTATTCGCCCTATCACTTCTTCTCTTCCGAACAATGGGCGAAATTCCGTGCCGACACGCCGCTGACGCTGACCAGCGACGAGGTCAAGCGACTGCGTTCGATGGGCGACCCGATCGATCTCGACGAGGTCCGGCGCATCTATCTGTCGCTGTCGCGGCTGCTGTCGGCGCATGTCGAATCCTCGCAGCTGCTGTTCGAACAGCGCAACCGCTTCCTCAGCCTGTCTGACGTGACGAAGACGCCCTTCGTCATCGGCATTGCCGGCTCGGTCGCAGTCGGCAAATCGACCACCGCCCGTATCCTCAAGGAGCTTCTGGGCCGCTGGCCTTCCAGCCCGAAGGTCGATCTCGTCACCACCGACGGCTTCCTTTATCCGAACGCCGTGCTGCAGCGGAAAAAGCTGATGCAGCGCAAGGGTTTTCCGGAAAGCTACGACACGGCGGCGATCCTGCGTTTTCTCTCGGCGATCAAGGCCGGGCAGCCGGATGTGAAGGCGCCCAGCTATTCGCACCTCGTCTATGACGTACTGCCGGACGAATACAAGATCGTCGACCGGCCCGACATCCTGATCTTCGAGGGCATCAACGTGCTGCAATCGCGCGACCTGCCGGCCGGCGGCAGGATCGTGCCGATGGTCTCCGACTTCTTCGATTTCTCGATCTATATCGATGCCGCGGAAGACCAGATCCACAACTGGTACGTCGCACGCTTCATGCGCCTGCGCGAGACTGCCTTCCGCGATCCGAATTCCTATTTCCATCGCTACGCCTCGATCAGCGACGCAGAAGCGCTCGAAATTGCCGGGGATCTCTGGGGGAATATCAACCTGAAGAACCTGCGGCAGAACATCCTGCCGACGCGGCCGCGTGCCGATCTCATCCTGAAAAAGGGCAAGGATCACCTGATCGAACAGGTCGCGCTGCGGAAACTATAGCAGGCGATCCTTCACTGGACCGTCAGCGCGCGGGTTAACGCGGCGCAGCGTCAGATTGATGCGGCCGCCATTCTTCAGCAGCGTCGACGTCGCCGGATGAATACGGTCAACGCCGTGGAAACAAAGTCTCCCCTCGCCGCCCAGGACGACCAGATCGCCGCTCGAAAGCTTGAAGGATAGCGTGCGATCATTGCGGTTGAGGCCGCCGATGCGGAAGAGACAGCTGTTGCCGAGCGAGATCGAGACGACCGGCGCCTGCAAATCCCTCTCGTCCTTGTCCTGATGCAGGCCCATGCGCGCTTCGTCGGAATAGAAGTTCACCAGGCAGGCTTCCGGCGGCATGTCGTAACCGGCAACGTCATTCCAGATATCGAGCAATTCCCGCGGCATATCAGGCCAGGGCCTGCCGGTCGCCGGATGCGTCGGCTGGTAGCGATAGCCGCGCTCCCTATCCGTTACCCAGCCGAGCGGCCCGCAATTGGTCATGCGCACCGACATCGGCTTGCCGGTTCCGGGCATGGCGGGCACATAAAGCGGCGCTTCGGCGACGATCTTGCGGATCACCTCGACCAGCACCTCCTGACGCGCCCGATCGAGATAGCCGGGAAGGTGGCGAATGCCGCTCAAAAGCTCCGGCATCTCATTCGCCGCCGCTGCCGCCGGGACGGCCGCGCATTTTCTTGACTTCGGAGCGGCCGGATTTTTCCTTCAGGCGGCGTTCGACCGAACCCTTGGTCGGCCTGGTCTTCTTGCGCGGCGGCGGCGGCGGTTTGGCGGCCTCCAATATCAGCTCCTTCAGCCGCTCGCGCGCGTCCTCTCTGTTGCGGTCCTGGCTGCGAAAGCGGCTCGCCTCGATCATCAGCACGCCGTCCTTCGACAGGCGCCGGCCGGCGAGCTTCACCGCATTGGCCTTGACGCGATCGTTGAGGGATGGCGAATTTGGAATGTTGAAGAACAGCTGGACCGCGGTCGAAACCTTGTTGACGTTCTGCCCGCCGGGACCGCCCGCCAGAACGAATTGTTCCGTCAGCTCCCATCCAGCGATGGTGATCCTGTCGTCGATATAGAGTGCGTCGCTGGCCATGCGGCGTTCTATCTCATATCGGCAGCCAATTGGAAATATCGGCCGTCAACGGGAAAACCCGGCAATCCTGCGATGCCGGGTTTCACGTGAATCAGAGATTCTGTCTAGCGCAATTCCCGGCAAAAGCGCTTCGCGCTTTGCCTGGCAAAACCGCTGCACACTTTTGCTGGAATTGCTTGCGTTTCTTATTCGGCTGCGACCTTCACGCCGGGAGCCGCGTCGCGGACGCCGCCATCGACGTGGTTCTCGAACTTGGCGAAGTTGGCGATGAACATCGAGACAAGCTTTTCCGCCTGCGCGTCATAGGCCGCCTTGTCGGCCCAGGTCGAGCGCGGATCGAGAATACCACCGTCGACGCCATCGACGGAGACCGGCACGGCGAAGCCGAAGTTGGTGTCCGTGCGGAACTCGACCTGGCCGAGCTTGCCGCTCAGAGCCGCGGCCAGAAGGGCGCGCGTCGCCTTGATCGGCATGCGCTTGCCGGTGCCGTAGGCGCCACCGGTCCAGCCGGTGTTGACGAGCCAGCATTCGACGCCGTGGCGGCCGATCAGATCCTTGAGCAGATTGCCGTATTCAGCCGGATGTCGCGGCATGAAAGGGGCGCCGAAGCAGGTGGAGAAGGTCGCCTCCGGCTCGACGACACCCTTTTCAGTGCCGGCCACCTTGGCGGTGTAGCCGGAAAGGAAGTGATACATCGCCTGATCGGGCGTCAAACGCGCGATTGGCGGCATGACGCCGAAGGCATCGGCTGTCAGCATGATGATCGTCTTCGGATGTCCGGCCCGGCCCGTTTCCGAGGCGTTCGGAATGAAATGCATCGGATAGGCGCAGCGGGTGTTTTCGGTCAGCGAGCCGTCGTCGAAATTCGGCTCGCGGCCTTCGTTCAGCACGACGTTTTCGAGCACGGTGCCGAAGCGCTGCGTCGTCGCATAGATTTCCGGCTCGGCTTCGGCCGAGAGCCGGATGGTCTTGGCGTAGCAGCCGCCTTCGAAATTGAAGATGCCGTTTTCGCTCCAGCCGTGTTCGTCGTCGCCGATCAACGTGCGGGCCGGATCGGCCGACAGCGTCGTCTTGCCGGTGCCGGAAAGGCCGAAGAACACAGCCGCATCACCGTCCGGGCCGACATTGGCCGAGCAGTGCATCGGCATCACGCCCTTGGCCGGCAGCAGGTAGTTGAGCACGGTGAACACCGATTTCTTCATTTCGCCGGCATAGGAGGTGCCGCCGATGAGGACGAGACCGTTGCTGAGATCGCAGGCGATCACCGTTTCCGTCCGGCAGCCGTGGCGGGCCGGATCGGCCTTGAAGCTCGGCAGATCGATGATCGTCAGCTTCGGCACGAAAGTCGGCAGCGCCGCCGCTTCGGGGCGGATCAGCAGATTGCGGATGAACAGCGAATGCCAGGCGAATTCGGTGACGACGCGGGTCGGCAGCGCATGGCCTTGCTCGGCACCGCCGACGAGATCCTGGACGAACAGCTCCTTGCCCGCGGCATGCGCCAGCATATCCTCGCGCAGCAGGGCAAAATGCTCCGGCGACATCGGCTTGTTGTTGTCCCACCAGATTTCGCCATCGGTATTGGCGTCGCGAACAACAAACTTGTCGCGCGGTGAACGGCCGGTGTGCTGGCCGGTGAGAGCCCGCAGCGCACCCTGAGCGGTCAGTTCGGCTTCACCCCGGCGGATAGCTTCCTCATAGAGTGCTGCGGCGGAAAAGTTGTAGCGGACGCTGGCTGCGCCGCCCAATCCTACCGTTGCCAGCTCCGTTGCCGGGTTATGAACTCCGAACTTTTCCATGGCTAGTTCCCTTTGCTCAGGCTCGTTGCCGTTAAAACTAATCGCGAAAATACGGGGAGAAATTTTAAAACACAAGACACAGAATTTGAGAAAATGCAGTAATATCAAATATTTAATCGATTTAAATTTATCGCCTCATTTTTAAATCGTTTTAGAAAGGCGCGTTGAAACATTTCACCCCGCCACTTAAGATTGCCGGAAAATTTTACGACAATCTTTCCCTTTATCTTTGCCACAATTTGTTCCACCTTTATCCTCCATAAGCGCATCCGGTCACTGAGACCGCCTGGGGAGAGCAAAATCCGGGAGATTGTGCACTGATGACGGAGACCAACACCATGCCGACAATCGCGCTCGTTGACGACGACCGCAACATCCTCACCTCGGTGTCGATCGCACTGGAGGCCGAAGGATATAAGGTCGAGACCTATACGGACGGTGCTTCGGCGCTCGACGGCCTTCTGGCACGACCGCCGCAGCTGGCGATCTTCGACATCAAGATGCCGCGCATGGACGGCATGGAACTGCTGCGCCGCCTGCGGCAGAAGTCGGATATTCCCGTCATCTTCCTCACCTCCAAGGATGAAGAGATCGATGAGCTCTTCGGCCTGAAGATGGGCGCCGACGATTTCATCACCAAGCCTTTTTCCCAGCGCCTGCTGGTCGAGCGCGTCCGCGCCGTTCTGCGCCGCGCCTCGAGCCGCGAAGCCGCAGCCGCAGGCGGCACCAGCCCCGCCGGCGCGCCGAAGACCGGCGTCGTGCAGCAGGCCCGCTCGCTGGAGCGCGGGCAGCTGGTCATGGACCAGGAACGCCATACCTGCACCTGGAAAGGTGAGGCCGTGACGCTGACGGTGACCGAATTCCTGATCCTGCATTCCCTGGCGCAGCGCCCGGGTGTGGTGAAAAGCCGCGACGCCTTGATGGATGCCGCCTATGACGAACAGGTGTATGTTGATGACCGGACCATTGACAGCCACATCAAGCGGCTGCGCAAGAAGTTCAAGATGGTCGATACCGACTTTGATATGATTGAAACGCTTTACGGTGTGGGTTACCGCTTCCGCGAAGCAGCCTGACGCTTCACGAGCGCAGGAAGAGACGATTGAGGGTGGCGCCGGCAAGCTGGCCCCGCCCTCCGAAAGGGCCTGTCATTGGCACAGTTGGTGCAGGAAAGGGATCTGGACGACGCGGAGGGCGTGAGCACCCGTCGCGTCCGAGGCCGCCGTTGGTCGCATCCCTTCACGCTGATCCGCCGCATCTTCGGCAATGCGGTGTTTTCGAGCCTGACGCGGCGCATCCTGTTCTTCAACCTGGTCGCGCTGGTGGTGCTCGTCGGCGGCATCCTCTACCTCAACCAGTTTCGCGAGGGGCTGATCGACGCGCGCGCCGAAAGCCTGTTGACGCAGGGCGAGATCATCGCCGGCGCCATTTCGGCCTCCGCGTCGGTCGATACCAACTCGATCACCATCGATCCACAGAAGCTGCTCGAGCTGCAGGCCGGCCAGAGCATCACCCCGGTGCCGAACGACGAGGATCTCGAATTCCCGATCGATCCAGAGAAGGTCGCCCCGGTCCTGCGCCGGCTGATCTCGCCGACACGCACACGCGCCCGCATCTTCGATGCCGACGCCAATCTGCTGCTCGATTCGCGCCATCTCTACTCGCGCGGCCAGGTGCTGCGCTTCGACCTGCCGCCGGTCGAGGAGGAGAAACAGACCTGGAGCGAGTGGTTCGCGACCCTGTTCAACAAGGCGCTGCAGCCCGGCAATCTGCCGCTCTATAAGGAAGCGCCGGGCGGCGACGGCTCGATCTATCCCGAAGTGATGAACGCGCTGACCGGTGTGCGCGGCGCCGTGGTGCGCACCACCGAAAAAGGCGAGCTCATCGTTTCCGTCGCCGTGCCGATCCAGCGCTTCCGCGCCGTGCTCGGCGTGCTGCTGTTGTCGACGCAGGCGGGCGATATCGACAATATCGTTCATGCCGAGCGGCTTGCCATCATGCGCGTCTTCGGCGTCGCCACGCTGGTCAACGTGCTGCTTTCGCTGGTGTTGTCGTCGACGATCGCCAATCCGCTGCGCCGCCTTTCGGCCGCCGCCATCCGGGTGCGGCGCGGGGCCAAGGCGCGTGAGGAGATTCCCGACTTTTCCGCCCGCCAGGATGAAATCGGCAATCTTTCCATAGCTTTGCGCGAGATGACGACGGCGCTCTACGACCGCATCGATGCGATCGAGAGTTTCGCCGCCGATGTCAGCCACGAACTCAAGAATCCGCTGACGTCGCTGCGCAGCGCCGTCGAAACGCTGCCGCTTGCCCGATCCGACGATTCCAAGAAGCGGCTGATGGACGTCATCCAGCACGATGTCCGCCGCCTCGACCGGTTGATCAGCGATATCTCCGACGCCTCCCGCCTCGATGCCGAACTTGCGCGTGTCGATGCCGGCTCCGTCGACATGGAGGTGCTGTTGCGCGACCTCATCGAGGTTTCACGCCAGGTCAGGAGCAGCAAGAAGCAGGTGGAGATCGAATATGCGATCGATCGCAAGCCGAACGTCAAGACGCGCTTCGTCGTCAACGGCCACGATCTGCGCATCGGCCAGATCATCGCCAACCTGATCGAGAACGCCCGCTCCTTCGTGCCGGAGAAGGGTGGCAAGATCACCGTGCGGCTGGTGCGGACACGATCGCGCTGCGTCACCACCATCGAAGACAACGGCCCCGGCATCCAGGCGGAAAATATCGACCGCATCTTCGAGCGTTTCTATACCGACCGACCGGAATCGGAAGGATTCGGACAGAATTCGGGGCTCGGCCTGTCGATCAGCCGGCAGATCGCCGAAGCCCATGGCGGCTCGCTGAGGGCGGAGAACATCACCGATGCCGAAGGCCAGGTGCTCGGCGCCCGCTTCATTCTCGCTTTGCCCCTTGATGCCTCCGCATGACGGCGGCTTTGAACATCCATGCGACGGCGATCGTCGTCGGCCGGACGGGGCTGCTGTTCAGCGGCCCTTCCGGCTGGGGAAAATCGATGCTGGCCTTTACCTGCATGACCGAGGCACGGCGGCTCGGGCTGTTCACGGCACTGGTCGCCGACGATCAGGTGCTGTTGTCGCAAGAGACCGGCGCGGTGATCGCCACCTGTCCGCCGTCGATCGCCGGGCTGATCGAACTTCGCGGCACCGGCATCGTCCAGCAGGATCATGTCGCCCGGGCGCCCATGCATTATGCCGTGCTTCCCGGCAGCGCCAGCGGTGAAAACCGTCTCCCCCCTGAAGACGAAGTCGTCGATCTTGCCCCCGGTTTGTCGCTTCCCGCATTGCGGTTGCTCACAGGCGTGCCTTCACCCCTTGCAATCCTGATGGCAAAAGCACCCGATATCGGGCAGTGACGCCTTTCGGATTGATCAATCTGCCTTATATATTCGCATTTTTATCTTGCACTTCGGCTTTTCATAGCCAAGATGTGCCGCCACCGGTGGACGTAATTGCTGCATTGCGATATTGGGGCCACCGTTCGCGTATATGGGAGCAGTAATATCATGATCGGACTTGTGCTTGTCACTCATGGCAAGCTGGCTGAAGAGTTTCGTCATGCTGTCGAGCACGTCGTCGGTCCTCAGAAATTCATCGAGACGGTCTGTATTGGCCCCGAAGACGACATGGATCAAAGACGGCAGGACATTCTGGAAGCTGTTTCCGGTGCCGATGACGGCCATGGCGTCGTCATTCTGACCGACATGTTCGGCGGCACGCCGTCCAATCTCGCCATATCAGTCATGAGCAGCGGCCATACCGAAGTCATTGCCGGCGTCAACCTGCCGATGCTGATCAAGCTCGCCGGCGTGCGCGGCGAGAACAATATGGAGAAAGCGCTGGTGGAGGCTTCCGAAGCCGGGCGAAAATATATCAATGTCGCGAGCCGCGTGCTCAGCGGAAAATAACGGCCCTTCATGACATCGCTCTCCCGGGAACTCCTCATCATCAACAAGCGCGGTCTTCACGCGCGCGCCTCCGCCAAATTCGTGCAGATGGTCGAGACCTTCGATGCCGCCATCACCGTTTCCAAGGACGGGATGACAGTCGGCGGCACCTCGATCATGGGCCTGATGATGCTTGCGGCAAGCCCCGGCTCGAGCGTCGTCGTCTCGGCGAGCGGCAGCCAGGCCGAAGAAGCCCTGGAGGCTCTGGATCAGCTGATCCAGAACCGCTTCGGCGAAGAAATGTGAGCGCTGGCCGAGCTCATATAAACATATAAAGACTTCTTTATATCCTTATTGCCTTCCCATCAGAAGCCTGCTAAACGGCTGGCATGCCGTGCGCTTGCTCGTGCCTGCGCTTTTTTTGAGACGTTTTTCAGCCTGGAGACCTCTATGAGCACTGAAAAAGATTATGTCGTCGCCGATATCGGGCTTGCGGATTTCGGCCGCAAGGAAATCACCATTGCCGAAACCGAAATGCCGGGGCTGATGTCCTGCCGCGCCGAATTCGGCGACGCAAAGCCGCTCAAGGGTGCACGCATCACCGGCTCGCTGCATATGACCATCCAGACGGCCGTGCTCATCGAAACGCTGGTGGCGCTCGGCGCCGAAGTCCGCTGGGCTTCGTGCAACATCTTCTCGACGCAGGATCATGCCGCTGCTGCGATCGCCGCCGCCGGCGTGCCTGTCTTCGCCATCAAGGGCGAGTCGCTCGAAGATTACTGGGTCTATACCGACAAGATCTTCCAGTGGGCCGATGGCGGCCTTTCCAACATGATCCTCGATGACGGCGGCGACGCCACCATGTACATCCTGCTCGGCGCCCGCGCCGAAGCCGGCGAGGACGTGCTGTCCCATCCGCATTCCGAGGAAGAGGAAATCCTCTTCGCACAGATCAAGAAGCGCCTTGCGGCTTCTCCGGGCTGGTTCACCAAGCAGCGCGACGCGATCAAGGGCGTTACCGAAGAAACCACGACCGGCGTCAACCGCCTTTACCAGCTCAGCCAGAAGGGCCTGCTGCCCTTCCCGGCGATCAACGTCAACGACTCCGTCACCAAGTCGAAATTCGACAACAAGTACGGCTGCAAGGAATCGCTGGTCGACGGCATCCGCCGCGGCACCGACGTGATGATGGCCGGCAAGGTTGCCGTCGTCTGCGGCTACGGCGACGTCGGCAAGGGTTCTGCCGCTTCGCTCTCCGGCGCCGGTGCCCGCGTCAAGGTCACCGAAGCCGATCCGATCTGCGCCCTGCAGGCCGCCATGGACGGTTATGAAGTCGTGCTGCTCGAGGACGTCGTTTCCTCGGCCGATATCTTCATCACCACGACAGGCAACAAGGACGTCATCCGCATCGACCATATGCGGGCGATGAAGGATATGGCGATCGTCGGCAATATCGGTCACTTCGACAACGAAATCGAAGTCGCTGCCTTGCGTAACCTCAAGTGGACCAACGTCAAGCCGCAGGTCGACCTGATCGAGTTCCCCAAGGGCAACCGCATCATCCTTCTTTCCGAAGGCCGCCTGCTCAACCTCGGCAACGCCACCGGCCATCCGTCCTTCGTGATGTCGGCCTCCTTCACCAACCAGACGCTGGCGCAGATCGAACTCTTCACCAAGCCCGGCGAGTATTCGAACCAGGTCTATATCCTGCCGAAGCATCTCGATGAAAAGGTCGCGCGCCTGCATCTCGACAAGCTCGGCGTGAAGCTGACGGAGCTTTCTGCGGAACAGGCTGCTTATATCGGCGTCTCGCCGAAGGGCCCGTTCAAGTCCGACCACTACAGATATTGATCGTATCGTTAATATCCACAAGATGTAGAAGCCGCGGCATTGACAAATGCCGCGGCTTATTTTTTGGGCGCTCCCTTCCCGCCGATTCCCTTCCGAAGTATTGTTTTAAGACTTGATTCGGGACGCCGGACCCCGTCCGACCGCTCGAAAATGGGATGTCTTGTCGTAATGCGGCACATTGAAGGACGGAGACATACCGCGGATGTCGGAAATGAAAAACAGCCTGCCCGGTCAGGCGGATGATGGCGCTCGCGCCGGTCGCCGCCTCGTCATGACAGATCAAGAACATAAATCTGCAGCGGCACACGAGGCCGCAAAGCAAGAGCATCGATCATTGGCGCGCTTTCTGAAAGCCTGCGCGGCCGGCACGGCGCTTGCCGCGCTGGCGCGGCCGGTTCTGGCACAGGGCGAGCAGCAGGTGGCAGCCTCGGCTCACCTCTTCACATCCTCGCAGGTCGTCGGCGTTTCCGTCGTCATCGGCGTCATATCGGCAGCCCTGCTTTCGACACTATGGCTCGTGCGCCAGCGCGGCAATCTGGAAAACGAGAGCCGGGAAATCCGTTCGGCGCTTTCCGATGCCCAGCAGCGCATTTCGCAATACCAGGCGTTGATCGCCGACAAGAACCGGCGGATCGTCATCTGGGACGGCAATACCCGCCCCGAACTGCTCGGCCAACTTCCGCCGGAGACCGGCGCGCCGCAGGACGGCGAATTCCTGGCCTTCGGCCTCTGGCTGAAGTCACGCTCGGCCTCCGATCTGGAAAAGGCGATCGACCGGCTGCGCGACGGGGCGCAGAGTTTCGATATGGTGGTCGAAACCATTCGCGACGAAATCCTCGAGGCGCAGGGCCGGGTTTCCGGCGGGCGCGCCTTCGTCCGCTTCGTGGCGCTCAACAATCTGCGCGCCGAGCTCGCAGAACTCAGGATCGAACGCGACCGGCTGATGACCTCGATCTCGTCCTTCCAGACCATGCTCGACGCGATCGACATGCCGGCCTGGCAGCGCGACCCGGCGG
Organism: Rhizobium sp. CIAT894; assembly: GCF_000172795.2. Taxonomy (NCBI): domain Bacteria; kingdom Pseudomonadati; phylum Pseudomonadota; class Alphaproteobacteria; order Hyphomicrobiales; family Rhizobiaceae; genus Rhizobium; species Rhizobium sp. CIAT894. The sequence continues at coordinate 33,169 of NZ_CP020947.1, read as the reverse complement.
GCCGGCTGACCTGGGTCAACCAGGCTTATGGCGAGGCCGTCGAAGCGCGATCGCCGCAGCAGGCGATCAACGAAGGCCGCGAGATGCTAACGACCGTGGCGCGCGAACGCATTCGCGCGACGACGACGCCGGAATCGCCCTTCCACGATACGATCTCGACTGTTGTGCACGGCAACCGCACATTCTTCGATGTCGTCGACGTCAGGCTTCCCGGCGGCTCGGCCGGCATTGCAGTCGATGTGTCCGACATAGAGGCGGTGCGCGCCGAGCTGGAGCGGACGCTGAAGAGCCACGCCGAAACGCTCGACCATCTCGCCACGCCCGTCGCGATCTTCGACGGCGACCGCCGGCTGCAATTCTACAATCAGGCCTTCGTTGCGCTCTGGGAGCTCGACATCGCCTTCCTCGAAGGCCGGCCCGACAATAGCGAGCTGCTCGAGCGGCTGCGGGCGGCCAAGAAGCTGCCGGACCAGCTCAACTGGAAAAGCTGGAAGGAATCCGCCCTTTCCGTTTATCGCGCGCTCGACACGCAATCCGACCTCTGGCATCTGCCGAACGGGCAGACGCTGCGCGTCTTTGCGACCGCCCACCCGCAAGGCGGCGCCACCTGGGTATTCGAAAACCTGACCGAGCAGGTCGATCTCGAAACGCGCTACAACACGCTGGTCAAGGTGCAGGGCGAAACGATCGACCATCTGTCCGAAGGTGTGGCGGTGTTCGGCCCGGACGGACGCATCCGCCTGTCGAACCCGGCTTTCCGGGCGCTCTGGGGGATCACGGAAACGGAGGCCAAGCCCGGCACCCATATCCGCGCATTGGGCGAGGCCTGCGCGCCCTCCTACGACCGGCCGGACGGCTGGAAGACCTTCGCCGAACTGATCACCAGCTTCGACGACGAACGCCGCTCGGGCCAGGGAACGCTGGAACTCTTCTCCGGCCTCGTGCTCGATTACGCCGTCATCCCGCTTCCGAACGCGCAGACCATGCTGACCTTCGTCAACATGACGGACAGCGTGCGTGCCGAGCGGGCGCTGACCGAGAAGAACGAAGCACTGCGCAAGGCCGACGAACTGAAGAACGATTTCGTCCAGCATGTTTCCTATGAGCTGCGCTCGCCGCTGACCAATATCATCGGCTTCACCGACCTGCTGCGCACGCAGGGCGTCGGACCGCTGAACGACCGGCAGGCCGAATATATCGACCACATCTCGACCTCGTCCTCGGTTCTCCTGACGCTCGTCAACGATATCCTCGACCTTGCGACCGTCGATGCCGGCATCATGCGGCTCAACTATGCGGATATCGATCTCAACGACCTGCTCGACGACGTCTCGATGCAGATCGCAGATCGCCTGCATGAAAGCGGCGTGGCGCTTGAAATCACCGCGCCGGCCTATCTCGGCTCGATCGTCGCCGACCCGCAGCGGCTGAAGCAGATCCTGTTGAAGCTGCTTGCCAATGCGGCGAATTTTTCGCCCGAGGGCACCTCGATCTCGCTGGAATGCCACCGCGACGGCACGGATTTCGTTTTCGCCGTCCGCGATCGCGGCCCCGGCATCTCGCCCGACATGATCGCAACCGTCTTCGATCGTTTTGCGACCGGAGCGAAAAGCGGCAAACGCGGCGGCGCCGGTCTCGGCCTGTCGATCGTCGACAGCTTCGTCAGCCTGCATCACGGCGACGTGACGATCGACAGCGAGCCGGGCAAGGGCACGACCGTGGTCTGCCGCATTCCCTCGGTCGACATCCCGCATTCCGCCGCCGCCGAATGACGACCGGCGATACGATCTCGGTTTTTCTGAAGGACGAAGCGGCAACCATCCGCTTCGGCGACGATCTGGCGCTCGCCCTGAAAGCCGGCGATTGCCTGGCTCTTTCCGGCGATCTCGGCGCGGGCAAATCTTCGCTCGCCCGTGCGATCCTGCGCGCCATGGCCGATGACGAGGGGCTCGAAGTCCCGAGCCCGACCTTCACGCTGGTGCAATCCTACGATCTGCGCATTCCCATTTCGCATTTCGATCTCTACCGGCTCGGCGATCCGGCCGAACTGACGGAACTCGGCTTCGACGAGGCCCTGGAGAACGGCATCTGCCTGGTCGAATGGCCCGAGATGGCAGAGGGCGAACTGCCCGCCGAACGTATCGCACTGGGCTTGGAACATGAGGGCAGCGGCCGCCGGGCAACGATCAAGGCCTCGGACCCGCAGGCCTCGCGCCTCCGCAGGGTCCTGGCGATCCGAACCTTCCTCGATGAAGCCGGCTATCCCGCTGTCAAACGCCGCTTCCTGACCGGCGATGCTTCGCTGCGCGCCTATGAGGCGATCTATCCGGACGCTGCCCCGCGAAAAATACTGATGGATTGGCGCCCGCATCCCGAGGGTCCGCCGGTCCATGACGGCAAATCCTATCCCAAGGTCGCGCATCTCGCACAGAACGCCTATCCCTTCGTCGCCATTGCCGATGCCTTGCGTGAACGCGGTTTTGCGGCGCCGGAGATTTATAAGGTCGATTATGAGCAAGGCATCCTGCTGATCGAAGATCTCGGCACCGAAGGCGTGCTCGATGACGACGGGCGGCCGATCGCCGATCGTTACCGGCAAAGCGTCGCCTGCCTTGCCCATCTTCATTCCATGCAGATTCCACAGGATATCCCGGTTTCGACGACACATACGCATCACATTCCGGACTTCGACCGCACAGCGATGAAGATGGAAGTGCAGCTCGTGCTCGACTGGCATATCGCCTGGAAGCGCGGCACGGGCGCCACGGATACCGAACGCGCGGAATATCTTGCGATCTGGGACCATCTGATCGACGAGCTGCAATCGGCTGAAACGAACCTGCTGCTGCGCGACTTCCATTCGCCCAACATCATCTGGCGCGAACAGGAAAGCGGTATCGGCAAGATCGGCCTCATCGACTTCCAGGACGCCATGATCGGCCCGACCGCCTATGATCTTGCCTCGATCGTTCAGGATGCGCGCGTGACGATCGAACCGGAACTGTTCCGGCAGCTGATGGATGATTATCTCAGCCTTCGCCGCGCGCAAGGCGGATTCGACGAAGCCGGATTCATGAAGGCCTGGGCGATCATGTCGGCGCAGCGCAACTGCAAGCTTGCCGGTCTCTGGGTGCGGCTGCTGCAGCGCGACGGCAAGCCCGGCTATCTCAAGCATATGCCGCGAACGCTCGCCTATCTTCAGGTCGCGCTCGAGCACGAAGCGCTTGCCCCCTTGCGCGATTGGTGCGCAAGGGCTGGAATAGGCCGAAGCGAATCATAAGTTCCGGATCAGCATGACGATCAGACAAGCCATGGTACTGGCCGCGGGTCTTGGAACCCGCATGCGCCCGATCACCGACACGATCCCGAAGCCGCTGGTGAAAATCGACGGCAAGCCGATGATCGACTACGCGCTGGATTCGCTGGTTGCCGCCGGCGTCGAACGAGCCGTCGTCAATGTTCACCACCATGCCGGCCAGATGCTGGACCATCTCGAGGCCTATCGCGGCCTCGACATCGTCATATCGGATGAGCGGGAGGCGCTGATGAATTCCGGCGGCGGCCTGGCCAAGGGTCTGACGCTGCTTGATCGCGAGAACGTTTTCGTCATGAATGCCGATCTCTTCTGGATCGGCGAACAGCCCGGGCGACCGACGAACCTGCAACGCTTAGCCGGATTCTTCGATCCCGAACGCATGGACATGGCGCTACTTTGCGTTGGGATCGAGGATACCACCGGCCACAACGGTAAAAACGACTTCAGCCTCTCGGCCGATGGAAGGCTGACGCGGTATCGCGACGACCCTTCCAATCCCGTCGTCTATGCCGGTGCGATCGCCATGAACCCGTCGCTGTTCGACGACGCGCCGCAGGATGCCTTCAACCTCAACATCTATTTCGACAGGGCGATCGCCCGCAAACGGCTGTTCGGCATGATGCTCGACGGGCACTGGCTGACGGTGGGAACGCCGGAGGCGATCGGCGAGGCGGAGGAAACGATCCGACGGCTGCGGACGTTCGCGTGAGCCATGGCGGAGCGGCACCAGCCACGCATTCTGACGATTCCGGCGGGCAGCTCCTTCCTGAAAACGCTGGCGACGACGCTTTGCGACGGCCGATTGACGCCGCTCTTCCGGCATGAGGCCGATGATCCGCTGTCGCTTTCGAGGGTAACGATCTATCTGCCGACCCGGCGCGCCGTGCGTGTGCTGCGTTCGGAATTCGTCGACCTGCTCGGCGGCCGCTCGGCAATCCTGCCGGTCATTCGTCCTCTCGGAGAAACCGATGACGACAGCGGCTATTTCGACGAGGCGCTGCCGGCAACGATCGATCTCGCGCAGCCGCTGTCGAACACCGCCCGACTGCTGGAGCTTGCGCGCCTCATCCTTGCCTGGCGAAACAAGCTGCCGGACATCGTCCGCCATATTCATTCGGACTCGCCGCTCGTCGCGCCGGCGAGCCCGGCCGATGCGATCTGGCTCGCCCGTAACCTTGCGGAACTGATCGATTCCATCGAAACCGAGGATCTCGACTGGTCGGAACTGACAAAACTCGACACCGGCGATTATGCCGCCTGGTGGCAGCTGACGGCGGAATTCCTGCAGATCGCCAGCGCCTTCTGGCCGGAACGGCTTTCCGAACTCGGCAAATCCTCACCGGCGCGGCACAGAAACGCCATTCTCCGAGCCGAAGCATCCAGGCTTTCGGCGACGAAGCCCGCCGGGCCGATCATCATTGCCGGTTCCACAGGTTCGGTTCCCGCCACCGCCGATCTCATCGCCGCCGTCGCCAATATGCCTGAAGGGGTGATCGTGCTGCCCGGCCTCGATCTCTCCATGCCCGAGAAAGACTGGCAGATGGTCGCGCCGGAACCGGCACCCGGCCAGCATGCCAATCCCGCAAGCCGAAGCCATCCGCAATATGGCCTGTCGTCTCTGCTCAAGCGTCTGAAGCTGACGCGTGCCGACGTGACGCTGCTCGACCGGCCGGAGGCCGATCTTGAGCGGCGCGCCGAAGTCCTGTCTCGGGCGCTCACGCCATCGGAGGCGACCAGCGATTGGGGGGCATGGAAGAGCGAGCTGCCTGGGCAGGCTCTGTCTTCAGCCTTCGCCGATGTTTCGCTGATCGAAGCCGCCAACGAGCGCGAGGAAGCGACCGCGATTGCCATCGCGCTCCGGCTTGCACTGGAGAAGCCGGGACAGGACGGCGAGAGCCGGGCGGCTCTGATCACGCCGGACCGCAATCTCGCCCGGCGGGTGATGGCCGAGCTTTCCCGCTTCGGCATCCTCGCCGACGATTCGGCGGGCACACCGCTTGCGGCGACGCCGCAGGGTACGCTGCTGCAATTGCTGCTGGAAGCAGCGCTGCGGCCGGGCGATCCGGTGGCGATCGTCTCGCTGCTCAAACATCCGCTGGCCCGCTTCGGCCTGGACCGCGCCGCATTGATTTCCGCCACCGAGGCGCTCGAACTGCTGGCACTGCGCGGCGGTGTCGCTGAGGTGGATATCAGCACGCTCGAGCCGCTGCTCACCCATCAGCTTGCCGAACAGACGCTCGACAGGCACGCACCGCAATGGCGAAAGGCGCTGGCACCCGACGCCGCCGAAGCCGCCTACGACCTGGCACGCCGGGTCACCCGGGCGACCGAGCCTCTGGCTTCGGCCTTGTTGCGGCACCGGCCGGAAGACCGCGGAAGGACTGTCAGTTTCACCTTGTCCGAATGGGCAGAGCGCACCGGCCGTTCGCTCGAAGCGGTGGCGGCCGATTCCCGAGGCAATCTCGCCGATCTCTGGTCAGGTGAAGCCGGCGATGCGCTCGCCGCCCTGCTCGGCGAAGTGATCGATACGGACGGCCAGATAGAGGCCGACGGGCCGCAATGGATCGACATCATGGCAGCCCTTGCCGCCGGCCACGCGGTGAAGCCGCGGGCGCTCAGCCATCCCCGCCTTTTCATCTTCGGCACGCTGGAAGCCCGCCTGCAGAGCGTCGACACCCTCATCCTCGGCGGCCTGAACGAGGGTACCTGGCCAGGGCAGACCGCCAACAATCCCTTCATTCCGCGCATGATGAAGACGGAAATCGGCCTCGAGCCGCCGGAGCGGCGCATCGGCCAGCTGGCGCATGACTTCGAGATGGCAAACGGCACGCGCCATCTGATCTATTCCAGATCGCTGCGCCAGGGCTCGACGCCGACGGTCGCTTCGCGCTGGCTGCAGCGACTGCTGGCGCTTGCCGGAGAGGCGTTCGAATCGGAATTGAAGGGACGCGGCAACCGGTTCCTTCGATGGGCGGCCCTGATCGATCGCGACGAGGCCCAGGCTCCGGCGCAGCGACCCTCGCCGAAACCGCCGGTGGCACTGCAGCCGACATCCTACTCCTTCAGCGAAGTCGGCCGGCTGCGCCGCGATCCCTACGCCATCTACGCCCGCCGCATCCTGCGCCTCGATCCTGTCGATGCGTTCAACCGCGATCCGGGAGCGGCCGAGCGCGGAACGCTCTATCACAAGATCATCGACCGGTTCATCCGCGAGGCGCATGTCGCCGGCACGCCGGATGCGGCCGCAGCGATGGAACGTATCCTTTCCGAGCTTTTCGACATGGAGCATCTGCCGCCGCATATCGATGCGGTGTGGCGGCCGCGCTTTCGCGCGGTGGCCCGCGCCTTCCTCGAATGGGAAGCCGAACGTCGACCCGGCATCCGCAAGACGCTGACGGAGGTGCGGGGCGGCGTCGAACTGGAAGCAATCAATATCCGGCTCACTGGCGTCGCGGACCGGATCGACGTCACCGGACCGAACGCTGCCGATATCATCGATTACAAGACCGGCTACAACCCCTCGCCGGCGCAGGCACGCGTGCTTCTCGATCCGCAGCTTGCGCTCGAAGCGGCGGCCTTGAGCGCCGGCGCCTTCCGCGATGCCGGCAGCCTCGTGCCGCAGGACCTGCTCTATGTGCGCCTGCGGCCGGGACGCCGTTTTCAGGTCGACACCGTCAACAATGAGAGCGCGGCGCGCAGCGACAAAACGAAATCGGCAATGGATCTCGCCGAGGAATCGCTCGATCAGTTGGTCAAGTTCGTGGGCCTGCTGCAATCCGGCGAGAAAGGCTTCACCTCGCGGCTCATTCCAGCGCAGCAATTCGATTTCGGCGGCGACTACGATCATCTCGCCCGCGTCTCCGAATGGTCGACGGCCGAAACCGAGGAGGGTGGCGGCGATGAGTGATGTAACGCCTCTTCCGAGCGACGACGATCCGCGCGCCTGGATCGGCTGGACGACGATTCAGCAGGCGATTGCCTCCGATCCCGAGCGCTCGGCGTGGGTCTCGGCCAATGCCGGTTCCGGCAAGACGCATGTCCTGACCCAGCGCGTCATCCGTCTCCTGCTTGCCGGGGCGCGGCCTTCCGCCATTTTGTGCCTCACCTACACCAAGGCTGCTGCCTCGGAAATGTCGAACCGCGTCTTCGAGCGGCTGGCGGACTGGGTCGTGCTCGACGATGAAGATCTGAGCCGGCGGATCACCCAGATCGAGGGGACGGCGCCTGATGCAATAAAACTTGCCGAGGCCCGCCGGCTGTTTGCCAAGGCGCTGGAAACACCCGGCGGGTTGAAGATCCAGACAATCCACGCCTTTTGCGAAGCGCTGCTGCATCAGTTCCCGCTGGAGGCCAATGTTGCCGGGCATTTCTCGGTTCTCGACGATCGCGCGGCAGCCGCACTGCTTTCCGATGCGCGCCGGGCGCTGCTGACGGCAACCGCGCCCGAGGCAGACAGCGCTCTGGCCGAGGCCTTTGCCTATGTGCTCGATCTCGGCGACGAATCCGGACTGGAGAATCTGCTCGGCGACATCGTCGCCAATCGCAACGCGATTCGCCGTTTCACCGCAATGGCCGAACAGCAAGGTGGCGTCGATAAGGTGCTGCGCCAACGGCTCGGCCTTGCCGCCGGCGACACGGAAAGCCGGATCGCGGCGCAATATTGGCCTTTGCCGCAGCTTTCAGGCGGCATGCTGGAGCTTTATCTGTCGTTGGCCGACCACAAGGGCGGCGCGAAGGCGCAGGAGGTTGCCTACGGCCTCAGGCTTGCCGGGCGGGAGCGCGATGAGGCAAGGCGCGCTCAGTTTCTCGAGAAAATCTTTCTGACGGCGAAGGGCGAGCCCAAGGCCGACTCGCAATTCTTCGTCAAGGCCATGCTTGCCGAAGCACCGCAGCTGGCGGACGCCATCGCCGCTGCCCGCACCCATGTCGCGGCAAGCCGCGACCGGCTGAAACTGATGCGGATGTATGGCGCGACCCATGCCGCACTCGTGCTCGCCGATCGGCTCAACCGTGACTATGAGGAACTCAAGAAGCAGCGCAGCCAGCTCGATTTCGAGGATCTGATCACCCGTACCGCCGACCTGCTGACGAAAAGCGGCGTCGGCCCCTGGGTCCACTACAAGCTCGATCGCGGCATCGATCATATCCTCGTCGACGAGGCGCAGGATACCAGCCCGATCCAGTGGAGCGTCATCCAGTCGCTCGCCCAGGATTTCTTCTCCGGCGAAAGCGCCCGGCCGATCGTGCGCACGCTCTTTGCCGTCGGCGACGAAAAGCAGTCGATCTATTCCTTTCAAGGAGCGCGGCCCGAGCGTTTTTCCGAGGAAAGCGACCGGACGCGGCGGCGCGTGTCCGACAGTGGCCAGAATTTTTCCTCCGTCCGGCTGCCGCTCTCCTTTCGCTCGACCGCCGACGTGCTCGAGGCCGTCGACGAGATCTTCACATCACCCGACAATGCGCGCGGCCTCAGCGCGCTCGGCGAACCGGTGGTGCATCGTTCCAGCCGCATCGGACATCCCGGCGCCGTCGATCTCTGGGAAATGGTCGCGCCGGAAGCGGTGGTGAAGGAGGAGGACTGGACGGCGCCCTTCGACGCGACGCCGGAAAGCGCACCGGCGGCAATCCTGGCGCGACGGATCGCCCATTCGATCGGCGCGCTCGTCGGGCGCGAGACGATCGTCGACAAAGGCAAGGAGCGCCTGATCGAAGCCGGCGACATCCTGGTGCTGGTGCGCAAGCGCGACGCTTTCGTCAATGCGTTGACGCGCGCGTTGAAGCGGCGCGGCGACATTCCGGTCGCCGGCGCCGACAGGCTGGTGCTGACAAGCCATATCGCCGTGCAGGATCTGCTGGCGCTCGGCCGTTTCCTGCTTCTGCCGGAAGACGACCTTTCGCTCGCCGCGGTGCTGAAGAGCCCGCTTTTCGATCTCTCCGAGGACGACATCTTTGCGGTTGCCGGCCTGCGCGGCGACAATGAGAGCGTCTGGAGCCATCTCCAACGCTTCGCCGCCGACGGCACCGAGCGTTTCCGCGCTGCCGTGGAGACGCTGGAGCTGTTCCTTCGGCAATCCCGGAGCCTGTCGGTTCATGATTTCTATGCGCGCGTGCTCGGCAGCCATGGCGGGCGGCGGCAATTCCTTGCCCGGCTCGGCACCGAGGTCAGCGATATTCTCGACGAATTCCTGACTTTCACCCTCGACCACGAGAGTTCCGGCCTTCCCGGGCTGCAATCCTTCATCTCGACGCTGGAACTCGAAGCGCCGGTGGTGAAGCGCGAGCAGGACAAGGGACGCAACGAGGTGCGGATCATGACGGTGCATGCCTCCAAGGGCCTGGAGGCACCGATCGTTTTCCTGGTCGACGGCGGTTCGAAGGCCTTCACCCATACCCATCTGCCGAAGCTGCGCCTGATCGAGACCGACGCCGACGAGCCGCCGATGCCCGTCTGGGTTCCGGTCTCCGATCTCGCCAATTCGCTGACGCAGAACGATGCCACGCGGATCCAGATGCTGGCCGAGGAAGAATACCGCCGGTTGCTCTATGTCGCCATGACGCGGGCCGCCGACCGGCTTGTTGTCTGCGGCTATCGCGGCGTGCGGGTGCACAACGACACCTGGCACATGATGATTTCGGCGGCACTGCACGACGACCATCCGCATGTCGAGACGACCACGTTCTCCGGTCCCGACGGCGAATGGCCGGGTATCAAATGGCGGGTGCCACGGGTGGAGCGAAGCTTCGAGCGGGCCGACCGCACCCGAGAGCGCGACAGCGAAGAGACGCTGCCGGACGGTCTGTTGCGGCCATTGCCGCCGCAGGCTGAGCTGCCGCGCCCGCTCAGCCCTTCCGGCGCCGGGACGATCATCGACGAGGACGACGGCGGCCTGCTCATCGCATCTCCGCTGTTCGGCGAGAAAGAGCGCAGCGATCGTTCGCTGGAGAAGGGCAGGCTGATCCATCGCATGTTGCAGGCGCTTCCCGACATTCCACCGGGCGAACGACGCGACGCGGCGAGCCGCTATGCCGAGCGGGCGGCACGGTTCTGGCCAGACGCCGAGCGGCGCAAACTTGTCGATTCGGTTCTGAAACTATTGGACGAGCGAGGCCTGCAGGCCGTCCTCGGGACGCAGGCCCAGCCTGAAGTCTCGATCATGGGAACATTGACGCTCGAAGGCCGGCGTTATGCCGTCTCGGGCCGTATCGACCGGCTAGCCGTCCTTGCCGACCGCGTCGTCATTCTCGACTACAAGACCAATCGGGTGCCGCCGGCGACGGAAGAGGCGATCCCCTTCGCGCACCGGGCGCAGCTGGCAATCTATCGCGAGATCCTGGCGCCGCTCTATCCCGGCAAGCCTATCGATTGCATGCTTGTCTATACCGAGAATGCCTCGCTCTACACGCTGAGCGAAACGGTGCTCGGTTTGGCGCTTGCAGCGGTCAAGACAAAGTGAAATACCGAATATTGAAAATTCGGCACCGCACCATCACATGTGGTTCAACACCCAATTCAAAGGAGCAGCCCATGGCTACCGTGAAAGTCGATATCAACAACTTCCAGTCGGAAGTTCTGGAATCCGCAGAACCCGTCGTCGTCGATTTCTGGGCTGAATGGTGCGGCCCGTGCAAGATGATTGCTCCGAGCCTCGAAGAAATCTCTGTCGAGATGGAAGGCAAGGTCAAAGTCGCCAAGCTCAATATCGACGAGAACCCGGAACTCGCCGCACAATTCGGTGTGCGCTCCATTCCGACGCTGGCGATCTTCAAAGGCGGCGAAGTTGCGGATATCTCGGTCGGCGCCAAGCCGAAGACGGCTCTTTCGAACTGGATTTCGAACGCTGCCTGATTGATATCGCATACATGAAAAAAGCCCGGCTCCGACCGGGCTTTTTTCATTTCGCATTCTTCATTTCGCCGCCTTCACTTCGGAGGCGTGCCGTTGTCGGAAAGCACATCGCCGACGAGATAGAGAGAGCCGCCGATGAGGATGCGCGGCGGCAAAGCCTGTGGATCGAGGACGGCCTTTATGGCTTCCAGGGCATCGCCGACCGTCGACATCGGTTCGGCAACCAGGCCGGCGTCATAGGCGGCATTCGACAATATCACCGGGTCGATCATCGCTTCGCTGCCACGGATCGGCACGCAGAAAACCTTCTCGACCAGGCCGGCAAAAGCCTTGAAATAGCCGACCGGATCCTTGGTGTTGATCATGCCGATGATCAGGAAAAGCGGCCGCGGCTGGCGTTCCTCGAAATTGGCCATGGCTTCGGCGATCACCTCGCCGGCACCGGGATTATGCCCGCCATCGATCCAGATCTCGGCACCGGCCGGCGCATGCGAAAGCAGCCGGCCTTCGCTCAGACGCTGCAGCCGGCCCGGCCATTCCACGAAACTCATTGCCTTTTCCATCATCGTCTCGGTGACGGTGAAACCCGCCGCCTTGACGGCGCGAATGGCGGCGGCGGCATTGGCATATTGATGCCGGCCGGGAAGGCGCGGCAGCGGCAGGTCGGCCAGGCCGAATTCGTCCTGATAGACGAGCCGGCCATATTCCTCGTGTGCCATGAAATCCTGCCCGAAGACGGCGCTCGGGCAATGCAGCCGCTCAGCCGTCGACATCAGCACGTCGAGGGCCGCATCATATTCCTGATGACCGATGACGACGGGAAGTCCCGGCTTCATGATGCCGGCCTTTTCGGCGGCGATCAGTTCAACCCTGTCGCCGAGATAGGGCTGGTGATCCAGCGAGATCGGCATGATCACCGAGACGGCCGGGTCGGAAATGACGTTCGTGGCGTCGAAGCGGCCGCCGAGACCGACTTCGATGATCGCGGCATCGGCCGGATGTTCGGAAAACAGGATGAAGGTGACCGCCGTCAGGATTTCGAAGACGGTGATATGCTGCCCGGCATTGGCATCGGCCACACGACGCAGCGCGTCGGCAAAGACGGCGTCATCGACAAGCTGCCCGCGTCCGCCCGCCACACCGATGCGATAACGCTCGTGCCAATTGACGAGATGCGGCGAGGTGTGGACATGAGCGCTGTAGCCGCCTGCTTCGAGCAGGGCGCGGCAGAAGGCGGTGACCGACCCCTTGCCGTTGGTGCCGGCGACATGGATCACCGGCGGCAATCTCAGATGCGGATTGCCGAGTTGATCGAGAAGACGGGTGATACGATCGAGAGACAGGTCGAATCCCTTGGGATGCAATCCCATGAGTTTTTCGATCTCTTGCGCTGCCTCACTCACCGCGGTTTGGCCCCTGGGTATCATTTCGGCACCCCGTTTGCCTGTTATCAGGCGCTCGCCGCCAAGGCGATCGCTCCGCGAGTCACGTCGTTTGCTGCCGAAACGGGCTTCTTCGTCAGGATCTTCAGGATGCGCGCCAGCGTCTCCGGAATGTCGTGACGCTTGACGACCATATCGACCATACCATGTTCGAGCAGATATTCGGAGGTCTGGAAGCCTTCCGGCAGCTTTTCACGCAGCGTCTGTTCGATCACGCGCTTGCCGGCAAAGCCGATTTCGGCGCCGGGTTCGGCCAGATGAATATCGCCGAGCATGGCGTAAGAGGCCGTGACGCCGCCGGTCGTCGGATTGGTCAAAACGACGACATAAGGTTGGCCTGACTCCTTGAGCAGATCGACGGCAACGGTCGTGCGCGGCAGCTGCATCAGCGAAAGAATGCCTTCCTGCATGCGCGCGCCGCCGGAAGCGGGGAACATCACCAGCGGGCATTTTTCCGACGTCGCACGTTCGAAAGCCTTGACGATCGCCTCGCCGGCGGCCATGCCGAGCGAACCGCCGATGAAATTGAATTCATGCACGACGGCGACGAGCTTCAGGCCCTGCACCTTTCCGAGGCCGGCGAGGATCGTATCCTCCTGCTCGGTCTTCAGGCGGCTGTCGCGCAGACGATCGCTGTATTTCTTCGAATCGCGAAACTTCAGCGGATCCTGGGCGACCTTCGGCTGCGGCAGCGATTCATATTCGCCATTGTCGAAAAGATCGGCCAGACGGGCCTTCGCCGGCATCTTCATGTGATAGCCGGAGGCCGGGATGACCCATTTGTTGCCTTCCAGGTCCTTGTGGAAGACCATCTCGCCGGTTTCCGGGCACTTGATCCAGAGGTTCTCCGGCACTTCGCGACGGCCCAGCATGGAGTTGATCCGCGGGCGAACGTAGTTGGTGATCCAGTTCAACTTGAATTCTCCTAACTGACTAACACGCGTCGCGATCTTTCAGATCGGTTGCCACGCTTTAGATCTTTGTTTTCCCGCAGTCGTTGCCGCAAAACCGCGGCACACTTTTGCGCGACATGCTCCATCGCCAATGTGGGCAAACTATTCGGCAGCAACAAGGCGCGCCGAACGTGTTCCCGAGGACAGACCGCGCACCAGTGTTGCGACTGCCTGAACCGTATCGGCCGTGGCCTTCCCGTCCGCGGTCAGGCTGGTGGCGACCTGATTGACGATGGCGGTGCCGACGACGACGCCATCGGCCGAACCGCCGATGACTTTCGCATGCTCCGCCGTTTTGACGCCGAAGCCGACGCAGACCGGCAATTCGGTATGCTGCTTGATGCGCTGGACAGCGCCCGAAACCAGCGACGGATCGGGCAGCGCCGAGCCGGTGATGCCGTTCATCGAGACGTAGTAGACGAAGCCGGAGGTGTTTTTCAGGACGGCAGGCAGGCGCTTCTCGTCGGTGGTCGGCGTCGCCAGACGGATGAAATTGATGCCCTTGCGGATCGCCGGAATGCAGAGCTCGTCATCCATCTCCGGCGGCAGATCGACGACGATCAGGCCGTCGATGCCGGCGGCGATCGCGTCGTCGAGGAATTTCTCGACGCCATAAATATAGATCGGATTGTAATAGCCCATCATGACGATCGGCGTCGCATCATTGGTCCTGCGGAAATCGGCCGCCAGTTGCAGCGTCTTCTTTAGCGTCTGACCGCCTTTCAGCGCGCGCTGGCCAGCCAGCTGGATCGCTGGTCCGTCGGCCATCGGATCGGAAAAGGGCATGCCGAGTTCGATGATGTCGGAGCCTGCTTCCGGCAGCGCCTTCATGATGCCGAGCGAGGTATCGTAATCAGGATCGCCGCCCATGAAATAGGTCACAAGCGCCGGACGGCCCTCGGCCTTAAGCTCGGCAAAGCGTTTGTCCATGCGTGCGGTCATGTCTTACAGTCCCATTCCCAGAATCTTGCCGACGGTGAAGATATCCTTGTCGCCGCGACCGGAGAGATTCATCAGGATGATCTCGTCCTTGCCCATCTTCGGTGCGCGCTTGATCACCTCGGCAATCGCGTGCGAGGGCTCGAGTGCCGGGATGATGCCTTCGAGGCGGGTCAGCGTCTGGAACGCCTCGAGCGCTTCGTGATCCATGATCGGCACGTAGTCGACGCGGCCGGTATCGTTCAGCCAGGAATGTTCGGGGCCGATGCCGGGATAATCGAGACCGGCCGAAATCGAATGGCCTTCCTTGATCTGGCCGTCGCCATCCTGCAGCAGATAGGTGCGGTTGCCATGCAGCACGCCCGGCGAACCGGCAGTGATCGACGCGCAATGTTCGTCGCCCTGCAGGCCCTTGCCGCCGGCTTCGACGCCGACGATCTTCACGGTGGGATCATCGAGGAAGGGATGGAAAATGCCGATGGCGTTCGAACCGCCGCCGACGGCCGCGACGACGAGATCCGGCAGGCGACCTTCGGCGGCCAGCATCTGCTCTTTCGCTTCCGCGCCGATCACCGACTGGAAATCGCGGACCATCTCCGGATAGGGATGCGGACCGGCCGCCGTTCCGATCAGATAATAGGTATCCTCGACATTGGTGACCCAGTCGCGCAGCGCCTCGTTCATGGCGTCCTTCAGCGTGCCGCTGCCTGCGGTGACCGGTTTGACTTCGGCGCCGAGCAGCTTCATGCGGAAAACATTCGGCGCCTGACG
Source organism: Rhizobium sp. CIAT894 (assembly GCF_000172795.2). Lineage (NCBI taxonomy): Bacteria > Pseudomonadati > Pseudomonadota > Alphaproteobacteria > Hyphomicrobiales > Rhizobiaceae > Rhizobium > Rhizobium sp. CIAT894. The sequence continues at coordinate 17,905 of NZ_CP020947.1, read as the reverse complement.
CTCGACGTCGGTGGCACCCATATAGACGACGCAGGGAAGGCCGAAGCGGGCGGCGACGGTGGCCGAGGCGACGCCGTGCTGGCCGGCGCCGGTTTCGGCGATGATGCGGGTCTTGCCCATGCGCTTGGCGAGCAGGATCTGGCCGATGCAGTTGTTGATCTTGTGCGAGCCGGTGTGGTTCAGCTCCTCACGCTTGAAATAGATCTTGGCGCCGCCGAGTTCGGCCGTCAGCCGCTCGGCGAAATAGAGCGGGCTCGGGCGACCGATATAATGGGCGCCGAGATGCTTCAATTCGGCCTGGAATGCCGGATCGTTCTTCGCCTTGTTCCACTCGTCCTGCAGATCGAGGATCAAAGGCATCAATGTTTCGGCAACGAAACGACCGCCATAGATGCCGAAGCGGCCGTCTTCATCGGGCCCGGAACGGAAGGAATTCGGTTTAGGCGTTTCGTTCACTCTCAACTCCCTGAGGCCATGACAGGCGCGTCCGCCTCTTCGACCGCATCGAAAAATTCATCGATCATTGCGACGCTCTTCACGCCGGGCGCGGTTTCGACGCCCGAGGAGACGTCGATACCACGTGCCTTGGTCTTCACAAGCGCATCCGCGACATTGTCCTTGTTCAGCCCGCCGGACAGCATGTAGTCGATGCTACCGTCGAGCCAGCTCAAAAGGCTCCAGTCGAAGGAAATGCCGTTGCCGCCGGGCAGTTCCGAACCCTTCGGCGCTTTCGCGTCGAACAGGAAACGGTCGGCGATGCCGATATAGGCCTCGACGCGCTTCAGATCGTCGGCCGTGCGCACGGAAAAGACTTTCATGACCGGCAGGCCATAGAGCGCCTTGATCGTCAGCACATGTTCGGGGCTCTCGTTGCCGTGCAGCTGCAGAATATCCGGCTTCAACAGCGAGACGATCTCATCCAGCTCGTCATTGGTGGGATCGACGACGACGGCGACGATCTTCGCCTTGCCGCGTGCCGGTTCGGCCAGTTTACCCGCCAGGTCCGGCTCGATGTAGCGTGGGCTCTTTTCGAAGAAGATAAAACCGATATGGGTCGCGCCGCGTTTCAGCGCACGATCGATCGCTTCGGGCGTCTTCAAGCCACAGATCTTGATATCGGGTTTCATGGCAGCGAAGTGACACGAAATGCAGCAAGAGTCGAGCCAATTTGCGTGCTAGGCTGCATTTAGCGCCAACGTCGGTCAGTCGAAATCAATCGCGTGCAACTGGCTTCCGTGCCGCTTCAGCCAGGATTTCGCTTCCTCCATGCCGGGGCAGAGCTTCTTGCAAAGCGCCCAGAAGCGAGGCCCGTGATTCATCTCCTTGAGATGGGCAACTTCGTGGGCGGCGAGATAATCGATCACCGAGGGCGGCGCCATGACGATACGCCAGGAAAAGCTCAGATTTCCCTCCGACGAGCAAGAGCCCCAGCGGCTGCGGGTATCCTTCATCGAGATCGAGCGGATCGGGGCCCGGATTGTTCCGGCATGCATCGTCGCCAGCCTGACGAGGTCGGTGCGCGCTTCTTTCTTGAGAAAGGCCGCAATGCGCCGCCCGACATGTTCCGGCATGCCGCTGACCAGCAGCACCGGTTTGCCATCCATGGAGACGGCCTCCGTCAGGCCGCGCACGCTGCCGGTATGCTGGATGCGATGGGAAACGCCACGAAAGAGAATTTCGCCGCCGTCGCGCAGGCCGGCATCGGTCGAAAACTTGGCAAGTTTGGTGAGCAGCCAACCCTGATGCCGATCGAGAAAGGCATTGACCTCGCGTGCCGCAAGACCTTTCGGCACCGTCATCTTCAACGCCCGACCACCCGGCTCGATGCGCAAGGTGATGCGTGTCGCCCGGTCGTGCTGCTTGATGGTCAGCGGCATGAGGCGGCCGGCCACATCAAGCGTCCGCGTTTCGGGTGGAGCCGGCTTTCGGGCTTTCGGCCTTGTCTTCAGAAGCGAGAACATGGTTGTTTCTACCCGATTCGCCGGCAGCGGACATAGAAAAACCGGCATCGGGAGATGCCGGTCGTTTTCAGCATTCAGGCCTTCACGGCGTCTGGTATTCAGCGACCGGGCCGTTGTCGTCACGCTTGCTGTTCTTGCGGTCACGCATGAAGCGATCGAACTCTTCCTGGTCCTTGGCGCGGCGAAGTTCGCGCATGTAGGCGTCGAATTCCTCGCGCATTTCGTCGAGCTTGCGGCGCTCTTCCTCGATCCGGTCGATCTCGGCCTTGCGCCAGTCGTCGAAGGCGACGTTGCCGGTCGAGAAGTGCGGGCGGTGACGGCCGTTCGAACGGCGGCAGGAGGCAAAGAAGCCATCGGTCGCCTGGTTGACGTCACGCTTGAAGCCGCGCAGACGGTCGCCGAAGATGATATAGGCAAGCATGGCCAGACCCAGAGGCCAGAAAACCATGAAGCCGAGAATCATCAGGGCAATGGTAGCCGGAGTCCAATCCGGTCGAAGCAATGCTGACTGGTTCATCGTGCGGGTATCCTCGCTTTCCGCGCCCGGCAGGATACCGAACGCTGAAATCGATGTGGTTACCGCAACAACGGCCTTCAAGACGATTGCCCATGAAATCGGACAAAGCCTTGAATCCGCTTTTCTAAATCAGCCACCCCTAAATCAGGCGGTGCGGCCGCCCTTGATAACGCGCGGCACCGGCGGCTTGACGGCTGAACGGGAATGCTCCCGGACAAAATTGATGATGCGCGGCGCGATCTCGCGGCGGAACCGCGAGCCGTTGAAAACACCGTAATGGCCGACATCCGGCTGCAGATAGTGCATGCGCATATCTTCGGGAATATTCACGCAGATGGTCTGCGCCGCCTTTGTCTGGCCGACGCCCGAGATGTCGTCGTTCTCGCCCTCGACGGTCAGCAGCGCCACTTTGCGAATCGCTGCCGGATCGACGCGTTTGCCGCGATGCATCAGTTCGCCCTTCGGCAGGGAATGCTTCATGAAAACCTGCTCGACCGTCTGCAGATAGAATTCGGCGGTCAGATCCATGACGGCGAGATATTCGTCGTAGAAATCGCGGTGTTTTTCCGGCTCGCCGTCGTTCTTCACGAGATGCATGAAGAATTCCTTGTGGGCGACGAGATGGCGGTCGAGATTCATCGACATGAATCCCGAAAGCTGCAGGAATCCCGGATAGACCGGGCGCATGAAGCCCGGCTGCGGCCAGGGCACGTTCATGATGACATTGTCGGAGAACCATTGCAGCGACCGCTCCTGGGCGAGCTTGTTGACCGCCGTCGGGTTGATGCGCGTGTCGATCGGGCCGCCCATCAGCGTCATCGACGACGGAGACAGCGGATCATTGGCTTCCTCCATCACCGCGGCGGCCGCCAGCACCGGAACGGAAGGCTGACAGACGGCAATGACATGCGTGTCCTGCCCGAGGAAATGCAGCATCTCGATGACATAGTCGACGTAGTCGTCGAAATCGAACGTGCCTTCCGTCATCGGCACCATGCGGGCGTCGATCCAGTCGGTGATGTAGACATCGGCGCTCGGCAGCAGCGCCTCCACCGTGCCGCGCAGCAGCGTCGCATAGTGGCCGGACATCGGCGCGACGATCAGGATACGGGGATCGTTGCCCCGGGCGGCCGGGGCGTTGCGGGCGAAATGCAGGAGATTGCAGAAGGGCCGCGACCAGACGACCTCTTCACGAACAAAAACCGTCTGATCGCCGATCGTCGTCTGCTTCAGCCCGAATTCCGGCTTGCCGTAGCGGCGCGTCGTGCGTTCGAACATTTCGAGACTTGCGGCCATCGTCCGGCCGAGCGGCGTATGGGAAAACGGGTTCAGCGGGTTGGCATAGGCAAATCGCATGATGTCGGCCGCAGCGCGAAACGGCGCCATGGCAGCATGGTTCAATTCATAAAGCTGATAAAACAAAGGCGCCACCTTTCTCTATCGAAAAGATGGCGCCGATTGAAAGGCATCGAATCTTTCCGTTACGCGGGCACGTTACTCAGACTAACAGTTTTTTGTTGCACAGCAACATGGACGAACCAGACCCGCACAAGAAATGCCGGAGAAGTGACTCTCCGGCATCAGTATCGACTGGAAAACTTAAGTCTCTCAGCAGAAAGCGTCGTTAATGATCCGCTACGAAGGTCTGCTTCTGCGTGCCGAGACCCTCGATGCCGAGTTCGACCACGTCGCCGGCCTTGAGATAATGTGGCGGTTTCATGCCCATGCCGACGCCCGGAGGCGTTCCGGTGGAGATGACGTCGCCCGGATGCAGCGACATGAACTGGCTGAGATAGGCAACGATGTGGGCGACACCATAGACCATGGTCTTGGACGAGCCATTCTGCATCGTCTGGCCGTTGACCTTCAGCCACATGCCGAGGTTTTGCGGATCGGCGATCTCGTCCTTGGTGACCAGCCAGGGACCGATCGGTCCGAAGGTGTCGCAGGATTTGCCCTTGGTCCACTGACCGGCGCGTTCCGTCTGGAAGGCGCGCTCGGAAACATCATGCGACACGCAATAGCCGGCGACGTAATCGAGCGCGTCGGCTTCGCTGACATATTTCGCGGTCTTGCCGATGACGACGCCGAGTTCGACCTCCCAATCGGTCTTTTCCGAACCGCGCGGGATCCGGACGCTGTCGTTCGGACCAACGATGGCCGAGGTCGCCTTCATGAAGATCACCGGCTCGGGCGGCACCGTGGCGCCGGTTTCGGCGGCATGGTCGGAGAAATTGAGGCCGATGCAGATGAATTTGCCGGTGCCGGCAACGCAGGCACCGATACGGCCGGGGGCAAGCTCCGGAAGGCTCTTCGGATCGATTGCCGCGATCTTTGCAAGGCCCGCCGGCGAGATCGCCTCACCGCCGATATCGGCGACGTGACCGGAGAGATCGCGGATCTTGCCATCGGCATCGAGAAGCGCGGGTTTTTCATTGCCTGCTTCGCCAACACGCATCAGCTTCATGGAATTTCCTCCTCATCGAAAACGGATTTGCAGCCACCTATGAACGAATTATTCACCGGTGTCATTACGGCTTTGCCGCCAAGCGGTACGACTTTTCCTGGATTCGAATGGATTTCGGCTCAAACCGCATGAATTGCGGCATCACGCTTTAAAAAATTTCCGCAAGATCAGGCCCGACGGGGACGATCTTTGTCGGGTTGAGGCTTTCGATCGAGTAGTAGCCGCGCTTGATGTGATCGAGATTGACCGTTTCCGCGATACCCGGCCAATCCAGCATGCGGCGGCAAAAGGCGCGCAGATTGGCATAGTCGGAAAGCCGGTGCAGATTGCATTTGAAAATGCCGTAATAGGCGACGTCGAAGCGCACGAGGGTGACGAAGAGCCGGATATCGCTTTCCGTCGGATGATCGGCGAAAAGAAAGGACCGATCGGCAAACTGCGGCTCGATCCAATCAAGGCAGGCAAAGACATCGGCGAAGGCTTCTTCGTAGGCAAGCTGGGTGGTGGCAAAACCGGCGCGGTAGACGCCATTGTTGAGCGCGGGATAGATGCGGTCGTTGAAAGCATCGATCTCGCTGCGTCTTTCCGCCGGGTAAAGATCGATCGGATTTTTTGCCAGGTCGCCGAAGCCGCTGTTCAGCATGCGCAGGATATCGGCGGATTCATTGTTGACGATGGTCTTTCTCTGCTTGTCCCAGAGAACCGGCACGGTGGCCCGGCCGGTGAAATCGGCGGACGCGCGCGTATAGATTTCATGCAGATACGTCGTGCCGTTGACGTGATCCTCGGTGGCGCCGGGATAATCGCCGAAGCGCCAACCCTGTCTGCTGAGCAGCGGTTCGACGACGGAGACGGAAAGGACGTCGTCGAGCCCCTTGAGCTTGCGGCCGATCAAAGTACGTGAGGCCCAGGGGCAGATATAGGCGACATAGAGGTGATACCGGCCGGGGCCGGCTTCGAAGCCGGCTTCACCCGTCGGCCCGGCGGCGCCATCCGGGGTGACCCAGTTGCGGAAACTCGAAGTCTGCCTGATGAAGCCGCCCTTTTCATCCTTTGCCTGAACGGGCTGCCAGTCCTCCGTCCATTTTCCATTCACCAGCATGCGCAACTCTCCGATCGATTGACTGAAGCGTTTTATTATCCTGCTTTGACGCCCGCGTGAGGCCGCTTTTATGAAGACAGTCTGTACACCCCGATTGCGACGACGCTGCGCTTGCCAAGGCTGCGAAGCAGGAAATAAGACTTGGATTAGTCCAAGATGAGGGCTCCAATCCAAGATGAAATGGAGTTTGACATGCACCTTTCCAAAGCCGTCGTGCGCACCGAACATGCAAGCCGCTATCTGCAGCAGCTCTGCAAACACTGGAGCCATAAATTCAGCGTCTATTTCGACCCGCAGAAGGGCCGGGTGCCGTTCAGCGAGACGACCGAAGTGACGTTTACCGCCGACGATACGACGCCGACCATGGCGCTTTCCGTCGCCGATGCCGCGCAGCAGGCCAGAATGCAGGGTGTCATCGACGATCATCTGAAACGTTTTGCCTTTCGCGAGGACCTCGACATCGTCTGGACAGACTGAACCGAACTCCGATCCGAATTTCTGCCTCCAACCCCCGGGAATAAGCATGACGAAGAGCAATAACCGCGAATCCCAATATCCGATCGATCCGATGTTTCTCGACCGTTGGTCACCCCGCGCCTTCACCGGCGAAATCATCGAGGAAGCACAGCTGCTCAGCCTGCTCGACGCCGCCCATTGGGCGCCGTCCTCGTCCAATCAACAGCCCTGGCGCTTCATCTATGCCCTGAAAGGGTCGGAGCAGTGGCAGACATTCGTCGGATTGCTCGTCGATGCCAACCAGGAATGGGCGGCGAACGCATCGGCGCTGATTTTCGTCGTCTCGCGCGCCTTCACCGGGACCGCCGGCTCAGCAGAGACAAAGCCGAGCTACACCCATTCCTTCGATGCCGGCACGGCCTGGGGATACCTGGCGCTCCAGGCGCGTCTCTCCGGTTTTTACGCCCATGGCATGGGCGGCATCAAGCATGACGAGATCCGGCAGACTTTCGCCATTCCCGAGGGTTATCGGGTCGAAGCCGGTGTCGCCGTCGGCCGGATCGCCGACAAGAGCGTCCTTTCCGAACGCAATCAGGCACGCGAATTCCCCAGCCAGCGCAAACCGCTCTCCGAGGTCGCCTTCAACGGCCATTTTATTGCCGACTGAGCGAAGCCGAAATAAGGCCGATCGCGCAAACGAAAGCCCCGCCATCCGTGGATGGCGGGGCTTTCGTTTCGAAACATCAATCAGATATCGAGGTTTGCGACGCTGAGCGCGTTGTCCTGGATGAATTCGCGCCGCGGTTCGACTTCGTCACCCATCAACCGGGCAAAGAGGCCGTCGGCATCGGTGGCGTCGTTGACCTTGACCTGCAGCAGCGAGCGCACATTCGGATCGAGCGTCGTTTCCCAGAGCTGCTCGGCATTCATCTCGCCGAGGCCTTTATATCGCTGCATGGTCAGGCCCTTGCGGCCAGTTGCGAAGATTGCGTCGAGCAAGGCACGCGGGCCTGAGATCTCGACGTCACCTTCGCGGCGATGCAGCGACGGCGGCGTCTGATAGATTTCCTTGAGGCGCGCGGTCAGCTGGTCGATGTGACGGGCATCCGACGAGCCGATCAGCGCCATGTCGAGCACGACGATTTCCCTGACGCCGCGGACCATGCGTTCGAAGCGCAGGCCGCCATCGCTGGTCAGATCGCCCTGCCAGCCGCGTTCGGTTTCCTCGGCGATAATGTCGAGACGGCTTGCGACCTCGCTCGCCACTGCCCGCGCTCTTGCCGGATCGCTGACGAAATCGGCATTGAGGGCACCGGCGATCGCCGCCTGTTCGACCACGGCGCGGTTGTAACGCGAATGAAGATTGTCGAGCAAAGCGCGCATGCGCAACGCATCCAGAATGACCTCACGCAGATCCTGGCCGGTGCGAACCTCGCCGCTGCCGAGCTTCAGCGCGGCATCCTCAAGACCCTGGCTGATCAGATATTCCTCGAGCGCCTTTTCGTCCTTCAGATACTGCACCGACTTGCCGCGCGAGACCTTATAGAGCGGCGGCTGCGCGATGTAGAGGTGACCGCGCTCGATCAGTTCCGGCATCTGCCGGAAGAAGAAGGTGAGCAGCAGAGTGCGGATGTGAGCGCCGTCGACGTCGGCATCCGTCATGATGATGATCTTGTGGTAGCGCAGCTTTTCGGCATTGAATTCGTCCTTGCCGATGCCGGTGCCGAGCGCGGTGATCAGCGTGCCGATTTCCTGGCTCGACAGCATCTTGTCGAAACGGGCGCGTTCGACGTTCAGGATCTTGCCGCGCAGCGGCAGGATCGCCTGGTTTTCGCGCGAGCGGCCCTGTTTGGCCGAGCCGCCGGCGGAATCGCCCTCGACAAGGAAGACTTCGGATTTCGCCGGATCGCGTTCGGAGCAGTCGGCAAGCTTGCCCGGCAGCGAGGCGATATCGAGCGCGCCCTTGCGGCGTGTCAATTCACGGGCCTTGCGGGCGGCTTCGCGGGCGGCCGCTGCCTCGACGACCTTGCCGACGAGAATCTTGGCTTCGCTCGGATGTTCTTCGAACCAGGTGCTGAGCGCCTCGTTGACGAGGCTTTCAACCACAGGGCGGACTTCCGAGGAAACCAGCTTATCCTTGGTCTGCGAGGAGAATTTCGGATCGGGCACCTTGACCGACAGCACCGCCGTCAGGCCTTCGCGGCAATCTTCGCCCTGCAACGTCACCTTTTCCTTTTTGGTGATGCCGGAATTGTCAGCGTAAGAAACCACCTGGCGCGTCAAGGCCGCGCGGAAGCCGGCCATATGGGTGCCGCCGTCGCGCTGGGGAATGTTGTTGGTGAAGCAAAGCACGTTCTCATGATAGCTGTCGTTCCACCACATCGCCACTTCGACGGTGATGCCGTCCTTTTCGCCGCGGATGGCGACCGGCTTGTCGACCAGGGACTTCTTGGCACGGTCGAGATAGGCGACGAAAGCCTCGAGGCCGCCGTCATACCGCAGTTCTTCCTGCTTGATATCGGAATGGCGCTTGTCGGTCAGCAGGATGCGGACGCCGGAGTTCAGGAAGGCCAGTTCGCGCAGGCGATGCTCCAGCGTGCCGTAGTCGAACTCCGTCATGGTGAAGGTTTCGCTGCTCGGCATGAAGCTTACTTCCGTGCCGGTCTCATCGGGCGCGTCGCCGGTGACCTTCAGCGGCGCATCGGCCACGCCGTGGGTGAAGCTCATTTCGTGGATCTTGCCCTGGCGGCGGATCTTCAGCTTCAGCCAGACGGACAGCGCGTTGACGACGGAAACGCCGACGCCGTGCAGACCGCCGGAAACCTTGTAGGAATTCTGGTCGAACTTACCGCCGGCATGCAGCTGCGTCATGATGACTTCGGCCGCCGAGACGCCTTCGCCGCTATGGATGTCGGTCGGAATGCCGCGGCCGTTATCGGTGACCGTCACCGAGCCATCCGGATTGAGCGTGACGGTGACGATGTCGGCATGGCCGGCAAGCGCTTCGTCGATCGCGTTGTCGACGACTTCATAAACCATGTGATGAAGGCCGGAGCCGTCGTCGGTATCGCCGATATACATGCCGGGACGCTTGCGCACGGCATCGAGGCCCTTCAGAACCTTGATGGAATCTGCGCCATATTCGGTGCTTACGCCGTTTTCCGTCGCGGATGTATCGCTCATTCTGTCGAGATTTTCCCTGTTGCCGTAAAGCTGCGGCGCGCCTTGCGAATCACCGGCTTTCTTCACTCTCGTATATAGGTTTTTTGAACCCGGTTCCCAATGGCAAGTCCCCTGAACAAGGCATAAAACAGGGGATTATGACGCTTTTCCGTCGCCTTTGCCGTCATTTTCGAGAAGAGCGGATAACCGGCCGATCTCGGCGCTGTCAAGGTTGCGGATCTGCCGCGCCAGCCGATTGGCAAATTCGGTATATTCCGGCGGCAGGCCTGACGTATCGATGACCACGCGCGGGTCGGAAGAACGGGCGAGCAGGAACAGTTCCTCGGCCTCGTCCCAGATGATGTTGAAATAGCCGGCGATGCGCTGCAGCAGATCGAATGTCGGCAGGCCGCGCTTGCCATGTTCGAGCGCCGAGAGATAGGCGGGAGAGACGTTCAGCGCTTCCGCCATCTCCTTCTGCGACACACCTTTGCGCGCTCTCAGCCTGCGAACCGCCTCTCCGAAGGGAGTCATGGTCTGTCCCCTGGCCGCCGCGACAGGCGGATGTAGAGAGCGCCCTCGCCGCCGTGATGCTGGGCGGCCGATTCATAAGACGAGATCAGGTAGCGGAATTCCGGCTTCGAGAACCAGAGGGGCACGGCCCGCTTCAGCGCGCCGTCGCTGCCCATCGAGCTGCCCTTGCCCGTTATGACCAAGACATGGCGCAGGCCGCGTTCGTGGGCGCGGATCAGGAAATCGAGAAGGATGGCATGAGCCTCGCTCTGCACCAGCCCGTGCAGGTCGATCCGCGCTTCGAGCGCCAGCCGGCCCTTGGCGATCTTACGCTTGACCGGTTTTTCCAGCGGATGATGCACCCCGGCGGATGGTTTTGCCATCGCGGGTGCTGCCGGCGGCAGTGGCACTGGTGATGGCGGTGCCAGCCTTTCGGCTTTCTCCTGCTCGGCCGCCGCTTCGGCGAGAAAAGCGTCGAGTTCGCTCAGCTCACCCGCCTTGCCGGGCATCGGCCGCGTGCTGCGGGCAACCTTGCCCCAGAGTATCCTCTCATCCGCACTGAGTTTGCGATCCCTGGCCATCAGTCGAATCTTCCGGCAACGGCCCTGGGAATGAGAATGGCGAAATCGGCATCGTTGCGGACGGTGCCGGCGCTTTCTCCGGCCACATCCCCCGAGCCGGTGAAGATATCGCCGCGCGCCGGCCCGACGATGGCCGAGCCGGTATCGAGCGCCAGCATCAGCCGGCGGAAGGGCCGTCCATGATCGAGATGGGTGAGGCTTTCGGCGCGGATGAAAAAGGGAAAGCCGAAGGTATGGATCATCCGGTCGACCGCAAGGGAACGGCCAGCGAGAAGCGGCACCTTGGCAGCCGCGATCGGACCGGCCTGAAGATCGGCGGTTCGCAGGCCGGTAGCCTGCGAGGGCGTTTCCCGGAAGAAAATATAAGAGCGGTTATGCCACAGCACCTCGTCCACCCGCTCTGGATTGCGCGCCAGCCAGGCACGGATCGTCTGCATCGAGATGTCGGCACGATCGATCTCGCCCCGGTCGATCAGCAGCTTGCCCACCGCCGAGAAGGCATGGCCGGCCTTTGCCGCATAGGTGATGCGGCCGATACGGCCATCGTTGTAACGCAGGCGGGCCGCACCCTGCACATGCACGAAGAAGACATCGACCTTCGATTTCGCCCAGGCAATTTCGAGACCGCGGCCTTCGAGGAAACCCCGATCGATGGCGCGGCGATCCGGATAAGCACTGACGCGCCCCTCATGCAGACGGCCGAAAGCGTAGGACCGGTCGAGCTCGGCGGGACGATTGGCGTCATCGAGATCGATCAGATCGTCCGGGCGACGGTAGAAGGGGAAACGGAAGGTTTCGTCCGGCTGCGCCGACACCTCGATCTCCGGTTCGTAGAAAGCGGTGACGAAGCCGGAATTGCCGTCCTTGCGGCGAATCAGGAAAGGCCGACAGTGCGTCTCGAAAAAGGCGCGCGCCGATGCCGGAGATGACGGCGTGAAATCTTCGGCGGCCAGCAGAAGCGGAAGCAGATCGTCCGCGCTCAGACCAAGCGATCCGGTGCGGTAGGGTTTGACATCGGTGATCTGCCGCCGGCAGCCTCGCATAACTTCAAAAAGGCCGGAGGGATCATCATCCTTCCAGCCTTCCAGATCGTCGAAGCTTATGGCCTGCAGGACGAAGCCCGATGCGTGGTCACTCATGTTCCGATTCGGTCGCCACGAGTTTCCAGTTCGGATCGCGCGAGCGGGTGTCGCGGGCAAAGGTCCAGAGGTCGTTGACCTCGGCGACGTTTTCCGCGTCGCCTTCGATCAGCACATCCGCTTTGTCGTAGGTGGCCGATATCAGCTGGCTGATGATGCGAACGGTGATCTGCGCTTCGCTGCCCTTCGTCTCGGCATGGGTGATTTCGGCCTTGTCGATACCGACAAAGGTGGATTTCACCTTATCACCCCGGCTTTCGCGCTCGCCGATCGCCGCATCGAAGCCGTCATAGACTTCGCGGGACAGAAGGTTCTTCAGCGTTTTCCGGTCGCCATCGGCATAGGCCATGACGATCATCTCGTAAGCCATGCGGGCGCCGTTCAGAAACTCCTTCGGGCTGAAGGCGGGATCAGCCTTGTTCAGCGCGCGCAGCGATTCGTTGAGCGGCGTTCCTGGAGCGGCGACGGCATCGATGGCGGCGAAACGATCCTCATCCTCCGTCGTCGCGTCGCGTCGCGGCAGCGTCACAACCTTGCCGGCATCGGCGGCTTCGGCCGGAGCCGCATCCCGCGGCGTATAGAGATCGCGCGGCGGCTTCTCATTTCCTGTGCGGCGCCCGAGCACGGAGCGCAGCTGAAAGAAAATCAGCACAGCCGCCACCAGGAAGAATAAAGTGATGAAGTCGTTCGAACTCATATCGTATCGCAGCCGCCGTTAACATCTCTGATTTGTACTCCCATATAGTCTGCCTATACAGATGATTCAAATGATGGCTGGCATCTTCGCCGGCGTCCAAGAGGAGACCGGCAAGCCCGGGACATGACGACCATGCGTTTTTCGATCCTGCCGGCTTTCATTCTGCTGTTGCCACTTGCCGAAATTGCCGGTTTCGTCGTCGTCGGCCGGGCTATCGGATTGTGGCTGACGCTGGCGCTCGTCATGCTGGGCTTCGTTCTGGGCGTGGTTCTGCTGCGCCGGCAGGGCATCGGTATTTTGCGCCGCATGTCGAGCGAAGGACGAAACGGGGTGATGCCGGGCCGCGACCTGTTGCGGCCGGCGATGAACGTCATCGCCTCGCTGCTCCTGATCATTCCCGGCTTCCTCACCGATATCATAGCAATCCTCATTCTCATTCCGCCGGTGCGCGATCTCGTCTGGCAGGCGATCGCCAAACGCTTCGTCGTCGTCAATGCCAAGGGCGGCTTTTCTACCGGCCCGCAATCCGATTTCCGTGACCGCAAGCCAAACTCGAAGGTGGTCGATCTCGACGATGAGGACTATCATAGGGAGCCGGATCGCAACTCGCCGTGGTCCGGCAAACATCTCGGCGATTGAGGCGCTTCGACCGATCAACCGCGCCAAGCGCCCAGGGTTGTAAGCCCCTCCCTGAAATGTTAGATGGCGGCACCATTCCCATGCCCCTCGAGGAAAAGCCAATGGCAGACGAAAACAACAGCAACGGTGCGACCAGCCCCACCCTTTCGATCCTTGCGCAATATACCAAGGACCTCTCCTTCGAAAATCCGGGTGCGCCCCGCTCGCTGCAGGCCCGCGACAAGGCGCCGACAATCAACATCAATGTGAATGTCAACGCCAACCCGCTTTCGGATACGGATTTCGATGTCGTGCTGTCGCTGAATGCAGAAGCCAAGGATGGCGACAAAACGGTCTTCCATACCGAGCTCGTCTATGGCGGTGTCTTCCGCGTTGCCGGCTTCCCACAGGAACACATGCTGCCGGTTCTCTTCATCGAGTGCCCGCGCATGCTCTTCCCCTTCGCCCGTCAGATCATCGCCGACGTCACTCGCAACGGCGGTTTCCCGCCGCTGATGATTGATCCGATCGACTTCACGCAGATGTTCGCCCAGCGCGTTGCCGAAGAACAGGCCCGCGCCAAGGTCGAGGCCGTTCCGAACTGATCCGATTTTTTTCGGTTTCGAGATACGGATGCCCGGGCTGGTCCCGGGCATTTCCTATTGTGCGGCGGGGCCGCCGTATTTGGCCCAGATGCCTTTTTCTCCGAGCTTGGCGACGAGCGCTTCATGCGCCTGCGCCTCCGACTGGCTGAGGCGCGGGGCAAGCGGCCGGGGCCGCTCGAGCACTGATGCGATTACCACATCGTCTTCCTCCGCCATATCGCCGCGACCGTTCTGGCCTGACGTTGCGGTGCTCAGGCCGAAGGCTGCCTGCCTGCCGCCGATCATCTCGATATAGACTTCGGCAAGCAGTTCAGAGTCGAGCAGCGCGCCGTGTTTGGTGCGGTGCGAATTGTCGATGCCATAACGCCGGCAGAGCGCGTCGAGCGAATTCGGCCCCATCGGATGTTTGCGCCGCGCCATCGACAGGGTATCGACCACCCTTTCCGGCAGGATCGGCGGCAGACCGATGCGCGCCAATTCGGCGTTGATGAAGCCCATATCGAAGGTGGCGTTGTGGGCGATCCACTTCGCATCGCCGAAGAAAGCAAGGATTTCTTCGGCAACCTCGGCGAAAGGCTTCTTGTCCTTCAGGAACTCGTCGGTGATGCCGTGCACCGCGAGCGCATCGGGATGAACCTTCTGATCTCCGGGGTTGATGAAGATATGGATCACGTTGCCTGTGGGGAAATGGTTGAACAGCTCGATGCCGCCGATTTCGATAATACGGTCGGCGCGGTTGTCGAGGCCGGTGGTTTCCGTATCGAAGATGATCTCACGCATTCCGGAAATCTCCCTTGGCAATCCGCATTTTCAGGTCGGCGACGATAGCAAGCACCCGTTCTTTCGTGACCGCGATCTTCTGGCTGGTGTCGATCAGATAATCGGCCCGGCGGCGCTTTTCGGCGTCCGGCGTCTGACGGGAGAGAATCATATCGAATTTTTCCTCGGTCATGCCTGGCCGCGCAAGCACCCTCTGACGCTGAATCTGTGGATCGGCGCTGACGACGACGATGACATCCACTCTTTCTTCAGCCCCGGTCTCGAAGAGCAAGGGAATATCGAGCAATACCATCTCGGCGCCGGCGGCGCGCTGTCGCGCCAGAAATTCCGCCTCGCGTTGGCGTACCAGCGGATGGACGATCGCTTCCAGGCGTTTGAAGCCGTCTGGATCAAGAGCGAGCTGGCGGCCGAGTTCATGCCGGTCGACCGCTCCATCCTTCATCGTGCCGGGAAAGGCGGTATCCACCAGCGGTGCGGCCTCGCCCGTGTAGAGATCGTGGACCACGGCATCAGAATCGTTCAACGGAATTCCGGCCTCGGCGAAGAGTTTCGACGCCGTCGATTTTCCCATGGCGATAGAGCCGGTGAGGCCGATCGTCAGCATCAATGCGTTTCCATATCCGCAATGATCAGGCCACGCAGTGCCGCGTCGACGACCGGACGCTGGCCGAACCATTTCTCGAATCCGGGCACGGCCTGGTGCAGCAGCATGCCGAGACCATCGACGATCGGAAATCCCTGCTCTTCTGCCTGTGCCAGGATCGGCGTTTTCAAGGGTACGTAGACGATGTCGGTGACGAGGGCGCCGGCTGCGAGCGGCGTGAAATCGAGCGGCGGTGCGGCCTCGCCGTCCATGCCGAGCGAGGTGGTATTGATGAACAGACCGGCGCCTTTCATGACTTCGGCAAGCGCGCCTGCCGGATGGGCCTGGACTCTCGGGCCAAAGCGATCGGCCAGTTCACGCGCCCTTTCGACGGTGCGGTTGACGACGTGGATCTCCTTGAAGCCGCGATCGCGGACCGCCTGGATGATCGCCCGGCTGGCGCCGCCGGCACCAAAGACGACTGCCGTGTCATGCCGGTCCCAGCCCGGATGGCGTTCGTCGAGATTGGCGGTGAAACCGCGACCGTCGGTATTCGTCGCATGCAGGACGCCATTCTCGAGCCAGAGCGTGTTCGAGGCGCCGAGTTCACGCGACAACGTGTCGGGCCTGTCGGCGAGCTTGAAGGCCAGTTCCTTGTGGGGAATGGTGACATTGCCGCCGACGAAGCCCGAACTGCCATCCTTCAGCGAAGCGATGAAATCGGCAAAGGCCTCGGGCGGCACTTCGTGGGCGCGGTAGCTGCCTGGCAGGCCGAGCGTCTTCAGCCAATAGCCATGGATCAACGGCGAGCGCGAGTGCTTGATCGGAAAGCCCGTGACAAACGCTTGCGGCTCGAATGTTTCACGTGAATCACCCATCGATTGCTCCGAGGTCTCGTAATTTTTTTAAGAGCGGCAGCATCGGCAAGCCGAGAATGGTGAAATAATCACCCTCGATTCTCTCGAAGAGCTGAATGCCTTCCCCCTCCAACTGATAGGCGCCGACGCTGGAAAGCGCCCTGTCCCCGACGCGCGCCAGGTGCCTGGCAATGAAGTCCGCCGCCAGCGGCCGCATCGTCAGCTCGGCATGGGCGAGATGCTGCCACAGAACCACGCCATCGCTGACGATCGCGACGGCGCTGTTCAAGCGGTGGGTTGTTCCCGAAAGGGCGTGAAGGTGGCTCGCCGCCTCGGCCATGTCCTTCGGCTTGTGGAAGACGCGGTCGCCAAGCGACATCGTCTGATCCGAACCGATCACCAGACTGTCCGGAAAGCGGCCGCTGACCTCCTCGGCCTTGGCCTTGGCCAGGACGAGAGCGACGGCATCCGGCGTTGCCCCGGCTTTTTCCAACGGGGCTTCGACCGCTCTTTCATCGATATTGGCGGCATGCGCCTCGAAGGACAGACCGGCATTTTCCATCAGCATCCGCCGAAAGGGGCTCGATGATGCAAGGATGATTTTGGGTATCATGAGTTCCTCGGATGCCGGCTTCCGCCAGCGCTTAGCGCAGCTTCGGGCGCAGGGCAACGATTGCCGCGGCTGTTTCCTCGATTGAGCGGCGAGTAACGTCGATCAGCGGCCAGTTGTGGCGGGCGCAGAGCGAGCGGGCATATTTCAGCTCCTCGGAGATCGCGGCGCGGTCGGTATAATGTTCGCGATCAAAACCCTGCGTCGCCCCGAGCACCCGGTTTTCCCGCACCTGGGAAATGCGGTCGGTGGTGGCGATCAGGCAGACGATCAGCGGTTTGCTCGCAATGAACAGGCTCTCCGGCAACGGCACGCCATAGACGATCGGAATGTTTGCCGTCTTGATGCCGCGGTTGGCGAGGTAGATGCTGGTCGGTGTTTTCGACGTGCGGCTGATGCCGATGATGACGACATCGGCATCGTTGTAATCGTCCGGCATCTGACCGTCGTCGTGATCCATAGTAAAATTCAGCGCTTCGATACGCGCGAAGTAGCCGGCATTCATCACATGCTGGGCGCCGACCCGACGGCGCGACGGGGCGCCGAGATAGATCTGGAAGGCATTCATGACCGGCTCCAACACATTCACCGAGGCCACGCCCATTTCGATGCAGCGTTCGTCGATCAGGCTCGCGAGCTCCCGATCGACGATCGTATAGAGCACGATGCCCGGTGCATCGTCGATCGCCTGCAGAACCGGCAGCAGCTGTTTGCGGTTGCGGATCAGCGGATAGACATGTTCGATCGGCTGAGCGGATCTGAACTGGGCCGATGCGGCTCGACCGGCCGAGATCAGAGTCTCTCCCGTTGAGTCAGAAATCAGATGCAGATGAAAGAAGTTCGTTCTGTTCTCCACGTTATTTTCCGCTGCCTGTTGAAAAGACTGGATGAAACAGAGCTACGGCGGCGAGGCGGTCTCGGGCAAGGGAAAACATGCCGCCTTATCCACAATTCGAATTCTGCAGATCGGTTTCATCGGGCCCTGTGGATGACGAGGACCAAGTTGCGTTGGCAGATGCAGGTCCACAGCTTATCCACAGCCACGCATAAAATCAGTTTCCCGGAAGGATTTGGAATCATTTTCAGATTCGGCTTCTCCCCGGATTTTCGACAGGGCGGAGAAATTCACCCCAATGTTTTTTGCCGGCACGCGACAAATGGCATCGGCGGTGGATGGATTTTAATCCTTGATAGACACCGACTCTAAGAAATAGAAACCTTTTAAAATATCTTTGATTTTTTATAGGGAAGAAGCGC